>NZ_JACIZD010000002.1:300000-432500 GCF_014359565.1 Immundisolibacter sp.
AACACCTCGCTCACCACGGGAACCTCGATGGCCTCGGCAAGCCTTTCGAAGGCCACGCCGTGGCGCGCCAGCAGCTCGGCGAACATATCCGTGTGTTCGGTGACGAAGTACTGCGGTGGAATGCGCAGCGGGTCTTGCGCGATCACCGTACGGTGGTCGGCAAACGTGGACTGGACCCGCGTGCCGCTGGCGCGTTCGCGCAGCGGCAGCGCGAGGGTGGCGTCCGGTGGGTGGCGCAAGTAGCTGCCGTTCAGGGCGCAGGTTGGCTCGTCCAGTTCCAGCACGGCGCGCGCCTGCGCTGCCCGGATGGCCGGCGCACTGGCGCGGATGCAGTCCAGAAACACCCGCATGCACAGCAGTTGTTTGCGCACGCGCGGGCCGATGTCGCGATAGGTCGCGTACTGCCCGGCCTTCGGTTCCATCGGCGTTTCGAGCAACACCGTCAGCGGCCCGCGCAGGCCGGCCTTGTTGCGGAACATGCGCAGCGTCAGGCCGCCGTGCGTGATCGGCTGGCTCCGCGAGCGGATCTCGCCGATGTAGCGCTGCGCGTGCAGGCCGCGCGCCTGTACGCCGGCGATCAGTTGCGGCAGCAGGGTGCCGGTCGCGAAATCGCGCAGCGCAGCCGGGATGGCGGGCGTGCTGGCGACATCGAACTGCGCCTCGAAGGCCGTCAGGTAGCCTTCCTGGCCGAGCGTCCTGCGCTTCAGGACCGCCGATTCGTGGGCATCCAGCACTACCGCCGGGGCGTAGTGCCGCACGGCGGCATCCAGCGCCCGACTTTCGGGCTGTTCCAGCAGAACGAAATCGCGGTTGATGTTGACCCCGTTGCCGTTGCGAAACGAGTCCGCGTCCCGCCCGTCGGGGTTGGCGTTGGGGATCAGCACCAGCTCGAACACATCCAGCAGCTCGCGCAGCTCGCCCAGCAGCAGCTCGCGCGCCAGGCACAGCAGGGCCTCGCAGCCGGCGGCTTCGGAGGCGCCGTGCAGGGAGCCGACCAGCATGACCCGCAGCTTGCCGCTGGCGACGCGCGCCGGATCCGTCACGCCGCACAGCAGAACCGGAATTTCGCGCCCCAGCGCGGACCGTCCGGCGCAGCCGAACACCGCCATCCCGCCGCTGGCAGCGGCCAGCATACGCAGGTAAGCGGCGATCTGGGCGCTGTCCGAATAGCGCCCGAAGGCGTGTGCTTCCAGTGGCGTCGGCAGCGCCATCACGGCGGCGCCTCAGCCGCGTGATAGACGAAAAAATCGGCCGCCGGCCTCACCAGCGCGGCGTAGTCCGGGTAGCGGAACACGCTGCTGGTCGAGCGCGGGTCCAGCAGCAGCAATGCCTTGCGGCCGGCGGGCTGCGCAAGATCGATGACCAGGCTGCCGGGTTTGACGGTCAGCGGCGTGCGCCCACTCGTCTGGGCGGACACCCGATCGGCCGGCCCCGGGCGCGCCGCAAAGCGCGTGGCAGCTACCGCCAGGCGCGTCGCCTGCGTCAGCGTCGTGAAGCGAATGCCGTGGTGATCGAGTAGCTCGCGCAGCCGGTCGGTGTGCTCGGTCACCACCAGCGCCGGCGGGTACGGGATCGTGTCTGCGGTGACTACCCGGCGATGATCGGCAAAGCGGATCGCCTCCAGCGCGCGCGTGTCCAGCCGGCGCAGCGGCAGGGTGACGGTCGGGTGATCCGGGTCCGCCGCGTAGCCGGCAAACAGCGTCAGCGTGGGCGGTTTCAGCGCAGCCCGAGCGGCGGCGGTGTGCGCCAGGATGGCCGCCCGTCGCGCCTGCACCTCGGCCAGAAAACTGCGGATGCACAGCTGTTGCCGCTGCACGCGCACGGCGATGTTGCGATAGCTCGCAAAGTGGTCGTGGTGCGGGTCGAGCCGGGTTTCCACCAGCACCGACAGGGCGCCACCCAGGCCGGCGGTGTTGCGAAAGTTGCGCAGCGTCAGGCCGCCGTTGGTGATCGGCTGGCGGGTGCTGACGATCTCGCCGATGTAGTGATTCGCCGGCAGGCCGGCGGCCGACACGCGCGCGAGCAGCGCCGGCAGAACCTGGTCTTGCGCGAAGGCCCGCAGGCCGGCCGGCAGCGCCGGGTTGTTGGCGATCTCGAACTGGGCGTCGAAATCGGTCAGGTAGCCCTCGCGCGCCAGCGTGGTGCGCTTGAGCACTGCCGACTCGTGGGTGTCGAGCACGGCGTGCGGCGCGTAGCGGGCCAGGGCCTGCGTGAGGGCGCGGCTCTCCGGCTGCGAGAGCAGCACGAAATCGGTGTTGATGTTGACCCGGTTGGCGTTCGCGCGGCGCCGCAAATCGCGCCCGTCGGGGTTGGCGTTCGGGATCAGCACGACGTCCAGATCGTCCAGGAGCGAACGCAGGTCGCCCTCGGTCAGGTCGCGTGCGATGGCCAGCAGCGCCTCGCCACCGGCTGGCTCGGCGCCGCCGTGCTGGGAGCCGACCAGCAGCACCTTCAGTCGCGGCGCGCCCGCCTGCGCCGTCGGCGCCGCAAGCAGCAGCGCTTCGATCGGCCGGCCCTGCACACTGCGCCCGAGCACCTCCGTGCGCGCCACCTCCGGAGTGCGCGCGACCAGCGCATCCAGGTAGGCCGAGATTTCCTCGGACGTGCTGTGGCGGCTGTAGCCGACGGCTTCCAGCGGCGTCGGCGGCGTTTCGGCGCAGGCCGCGGTGCCGATCAAAACCGTCAGCAGCAGCGCCTTGGAGGCATTCAGAATCCTGTACATGCAGTTCATGACCCCGCATGGCGGAGCGATCAGGCGCCCCGCCCGCCAAGCTGGCGCCCGCCATGGAAAACCCCGGGTACAAACGCAGCCTCGCTGCGCGATGATCGGCCGCCACAGCCGCGCTCCCACAGTTTTCCGACGCTGCCCCGGAGCGGCGCGCCGTCTACGGCGTCGACTGCGCCGAATCGTGCGGTGCCGGGCGCCCGAAATAGAAACCCTGGGCCTTGTCGCAGGCCACGGCGCGCAGGAACTGCGCCTGGTCCTCCGTTTCCACACCCTCGGCCACCACGGTGAAGGCCAGGTCCTTGCCCATGGCGATGGTCGCCTCGGTCAGTTTCCGGTCCTCCGGGCTGTGCGCGTAATCACGTATGACGCTGCCGTCGATGTTGACGGTGTCGAAGCGGAACCGGCGCAGCGTCGACAGGGACGAGTAGCTGGCACCGAAATTGTCGATGGCCACCCGCACGCCCAGCGCCCTGATGTCGCCGAGTATCGCCACCGCCCGGTAGATGTCGGTCAGCAGCACGCTTTCGGTGACGCCGAGCTCCAGCAGGCCCGGCTCGATGCCGGTCCTTTGGAGGATCGCTTCCAGGTCGCGGGTGATGTTGTCGTCGGCAAACTGCCGGGCCGAGAGGTTGACCGACACGGTCAGTCGCCGCCCGCTTGCCTGTTGCATGGCCATGCAATCCCGGCAGGCGGTTTCGATCACCCATTTGCCGATCGGCACGATGAGCCCGCTTTCCTCGGCCAGCGGCAGGAACTGCAGCGGCAGGACGAGTCCGAGCTGCGGATGCCTCCAGCGCAGCAGTGCCTCCATGCCAGTGACTTCGCCGGTGTTCAGGTCCAGCTGGTTCTGATAGTGGACGGCGAACTCCTGCCGCTCCAGCGCCAGTTGCAGCGCCGATTCCAGGCTCAGGTGCTCAAGGGTCGTCGTGTTCTCGGCCCCGGAGTAGAAGTGAAAAGTGTTGCGGCCCTTTTCCTTGGCGCGGTACATCGCGATGTCGGCCGTCTTGAGCAGGGACTGTTCGTCCTGGGCGTCATGCGGATAGCGGCTGACGCCGATGCTGACCGTGATCCGAAACTCGTGTCCGAGCAAATCGTACGGCTTGCCGACCGAATCGAGCACCCGCCGCGCGACGGTCAACAGGCTGGCTTCGTCGCATTGCTCCGGCAGCAGGACGATGAACTCGTCGCCGCCCAGCCTTGCCACCACGTCGCTTTCACGTACGGCGGCCGTCAAGCGGCGGGCTACCTCCTGCAACAGCGCGTCCCCGGCGTCGTGGCCCAGGGTGTCGTTGATCAGCTTGAAGCGGTCAAGGTCCAGAAACAGCACCGCCAGTTCGCGGTTGTAGCGTTTGGCCAGCGCCAGCACCTGGTTCAGCATGTGGCTGAAAAAGCCGCGGTTGGGCAGGTCGGTCAGGCTGTCGTGATGCGCGATGTATTGGATGCGCTCGGCGTGCTCGATCTGCTCCTGCGCGGCCCGTTGCCGGCTTTGCTGAAGCTGCCAGCTCAGGCGGCCGAGCACGGCCATGAGGGCGAGCAGCGCCAGGCTGGCGGCACCGCTGCGCAGCAGATAGCCACGCACCCGGGCGGCGGCCGGCAGTAACCGCTCGTCCTCCGACAGGCCGACGACCACGGCCAGCGGGAACTCGTAGAGGGCACGCGCCGCCGTGTAACGCCGCACCCCGTCCCAGCGGTTGTCCGACAGCGATACCCGGGTCAGGTCGATGTCGGCTTCGGCTTCCGGAACGACTTTCTTGTAGTCGACCACCTCGCCGACGGCCACGGTTTGGCCGCTGCGACCGACCCGGAAGACGCCATCCGTACCCAGCAGGCCAAGGAAGCCGTGCTGGCCCAGCTTAGCCTGTTCGTATCCGCTGACGAAATAGGCCGCGTCCACGGCAATGACGACTGCCCCGGCAAAGCTGCCGTCGGGCTTGTCCAGACGCCGGCTGAAGTACAGGGTCCAGTCGCGCGAGTGCGGGTTCGGCTGCGGGGCGCTGACCGCAAACACGGTCTGCGTGCGCTGCGCCTCGAAGTAATCCGTACCGGCGATGTTCGCGCGCCCGTCGACCCGGGTGCTGGCGCGGACGTTGCCGTCGGCGTCGGCGATGCTGACCGTGAACAGAAAGTCCGGTAGCAACAAGCCTTTGTCGCCGAGTTCGGCCAGGATGGACTCGTGGTTGTCCGATGCGTGGGTATAGGCGACCCACTTCAGGGTGCGGTCGATCTCACGCAGGGCGCGCACGATCTGGGCCTCGTAGGTTTCGGCCAGCTCGCGGGTGGTGAGCACGGCGGTGGCCCGCGCATTGGCGTATTCCTGGCGTGCCAGGCTGGCCGTTGCAATCCACAACACGCCCAGCAACAGGATCGCCAGGCCGGGGAACAGCAGCACGGGTTCCGTGCCGCGGCTCAGCCCGTGGCGCAAGGCCGCCAGCAGGCGCCTCGACACTTCCTTCAATCGCATGCTGTCAGGTTCCACGTGATGGCGCTGCGGCCTACTGGACGGCCAGTACCTTGACGCTGTCGTCCACTGCGGCGCGGTCGATGTAGCCGATACCGTCGGGTCGGCCGGCCAGGGTTTTCTTCACCTGCTCGTCGCCATCGACCACCATGGGTGGCTGGCCCCGTCCGGTGAAAATCATCCTTGACCAGTACGCCTTGATGTCGGCCGGTTGTTGGTTGCTGACGTCGCGGTAAAACTCTTTTCGCGGCCGCGAATCTTCGGGCTGGTCGATCGGTACCGCAGGCTGGCCGTTGGGGAAGCGATTGACCTTGCCAAGAAAGATGTTCGACACCTCGCGCGTGCTGAGCGTGGTGGTGGGGTTCTGTGGCGAAACGACAATGACGACCTCGGCCGCCGCGATGTTGCCGGCAAGGGCGAGCAGCATGGCAAGCCTGGATAGGCCGGGGACTTTAAGAAACGGCATTTGCGTCCCCGGCGCTCAGAACACGAAATCCAGGGCGATGGAGAACACATCCGCGTTCCCCCCCGGCCGGAACCCGGGCTGCAGGTTGCCGAAGCGCCCGGCGGACCGATCGTCGAGGCGGATGTGCTGGTATTCGAACTTCAGGGCGGCGGCGTCCAGCAGATCCCACCGAAGCCCCAGGGTCAGGCTCTTCTGGGATGGGGCCGCGGCGCTGAGTACTGCATCAAGGCCGCTGTTCAGCGCGCCCGCCGCACCCCGCAGGGAACCCGGTGGCAGGCCGGCGAGCGGTATTCCGGATTCCGAGGGCGTCCTGGCGTTGACTTCGGCGACCGTGACGTAGGGCGTGGTCTTGCCAAAGTGGTAGCCGCCCGTCACGTACCAGCCGTCCGTCTCTGGCAGCACCCCGGCATCGGTCATCCGCGCCCATTCACCCATCAGCAGCCAGTCTCCGGGATTGAAGCGGGCGCCGACGCTGAAGATTTCAAGCGGCGTTTCATCGAGGTCGTAGCGCCTGGCCAGCGCACGCGCGCGGCCACCTTCCAGGGGAAAGCCGGCCGTGACGAGGTTATCGCCGGCCCCCGACAGGCCGTTGAGGAGGCTGTCCAGATCGGCGGAATCGAAGCTGAGGTCCACGGCCAGATAACTGACACGCAGCGTCAGGTTTTCGTACTCGACCGTGTCGCTGACGATCCAGACGCTTTTCCCGGTTATTTCAAGGCCGTCGACGGCCTTGAATTGGTTGTATCCGAAATTGGCCTGAAACGAATTCATGACAGGACCGACACCGACATTCCAGGCCATATCCACACCGTCCAGGTGGGTGATGGGGACCATGCCGTAGATTTCCTGGGGACCGCGCAGCCACGGGTTTGCATAACCCACGTTCGTCGTGTCGGAGCGCATGAACATCGGCGCCACGGTGCGGCCCAGGCGGGCACTGAACGCGGGAGTGAATTGATATTTCACGTTCGCCCACTCGACCTCGGGCGTCCAGGAATTGTCGTAGCGGTGTTTGGACATCACTTGCAGGACGGCGGAAAGCTCGGGGCTGAAGCGGGCATCCAGTTGGCCGCCGATCTTGCTGTCCACGCCCAGGTGCCAGCGGTGGGTGGCGCCGGCACCGTTGGGTTGCAGATAGATACCGGAGACCACGTCCGAGTAGTCCTGGTCGGAGCGGACTGCGCCCAGTGTTCCGAAGCCGTTCCATGAGATGGCAGGGGAGCCAACCGTATCGGCGCAGCCTGCCAGCAGGGTCACCGCGAGGAGCGCACGGCCCGCCGGATGACGGCTGCCCGTGCCCGAGGTATGGCCGGAGCGCGCGCTTGCATGCGCCATGCGTTCTCCACCGAACTTCATTGTTTTGTTGCCCGAAAGCCGATGCGGGAGCGTGCGGTCCGTTTACCTGAATCGGCGTGATCGGCGCGCAGCGCCGTCGTCCGGAGTCGGACTGTCAGCGCATGGCACTCGACTTGAGGGTCAATGTCAATACGACGCGCGTGGACCGGGGTGCCTTTGCGTAGCCGCCGCTCAGCCGGCGACCCTGGCACCCGCCCACACCGCCAGCAGGCACAGCGCCAAATGCAGGCCGATGTTGAGCAGTGCCACGGCCGGGCGCTGCTGGGCCAGCAGCAGCGTCTCGCCGGCAAAGGCGGAAAAGGTGGTGAAGCCGCCCAGCACCCCCACCATCAGGCCGGCGCGCCAGGGTTCGCCCAGCAGGCCGCGCTGCACCAGCAGCGCCAGCGCCAGGCCCATCAGGAAGGAGCCGACGACGTTGACCGCCAGCGTGCCATACGGAAAGGCCCGGCCCAGCCACCCGGCCAGGCCATTGACGGCCAGATAGCGCACCACGGAGCCCAGCGCGCCGCCCAGTGCGACGGCCGCCAGTACGGCGCCGTTCACTGCTCGCCGGCCTCGCGGTCGCGGGCGCGCAGTTGCGCAAGGTGTTCGGCCAGGCGCCGCTCGAGGCCGCGGTCGCTGGGCTGGTAGTAGCGGCGGTCGGGCATCTCATCCGGGAAATAGCGCTCGCCGGCGGCGTAGGCACCGGCTTCGTCGTGCGCGTAGCGGTAGCCCTTGCCGTAGCCGAGCTGCTTCATGAGCCTGGTCGGGGCGTTGCGGATACGCAGCGGCGGCGGCAGGGAGCCGAACTGGCGGGCGTCGGCCATGGCGGCATCGAAGGCCGTATACAGCGCATTGCTCTTGGGCGCGCAGGCCAGATAAGTGACCGCCTGCGCGATCGCCAGTTCGCCTTCCGGCGAGCCCAGGCGCTCGTAGGTCTGCAAGGCTTCGAGCGCCAGGGTCAGGGCCCGCGGGTCGGCCAGACCGATGTCTTCACTGGCCATGCGCAGCACGCGCCGGGCGATGTACAGCGGCTCGCAGCCGCCGTCCAGCATGCGCGCCAGCCAGTACAGCGCGGCGTCCGGCGCCGAACCGCGCACCGCCTTGTGCAGGGCCGATATCTGGTCGTAGAAGGCCTCGCCGCCCTTGTCGAAGCGGCGCCAGCTCTCGCCGGCCAGCTCCTTGAGCACGGCCTCGTCGATAATCCGGCCGTCGGCGGTCTCGGGCGCGATGTCGGCAGCCAGTTCCAGCAGGCCCAGCAGGCGGCGGGCGTCGCCGTCGGCCATGGCCGCCAGCGTGGGGCGCAGCTCCGGGGCAAAGCGGATATCGAGCGCGCCCAGGCCACGCTCGGTGTCGCTCAGCGCGCGCTCGATCAGGCGTTCGAGATCCGCCACGGTGAGCGGGCGCAGCAGGTACACGCGCGCCCGCGACAGCAGCGCGTTGTTCAGCTCGAAGGACGGATTCTCGGTGGTGGCGCCGATCAGGGTGACGGTACCGTTCTCGACGTGCGGCAGCAGGGCGTCCTGCTGGGCGCGGTTCCAGCGGTGTACCTCGTCCACGAACAGCACGGCGCGCCGGCCAGCGGCTGCCACCTGGCGGGCGCGCTCCACCGCTTCGCGGATTTCCTTGATGCCGGCCAGCACCGCCGACAGGGTGATGAACTCGGCCCGCGTGTGCGCCGCCAGCACCCTCGCCAGCGTGGTCTTGCCGGTGCCGGGCGGGCCCCAGAAGATCATCGAGCGCGGCAGGTCGGCCTCGATGGCAACCCGCAGCGGCTTGCCGGGTGCCAGCAGATGATCCTGGCCCAGCACCTCGTCCAGCGTGCGCGGGCGCAGGCGATCGGCCAGGGGCCGACCCGGATCGGCGGCGGCGTCGAACAGGTCGGGCGGGCCGCCTGCCACGGGCCGGCTACGGTTTGCCGCCCGTCGGCGGCTGCGGCAGGGCGCGGATCACGTCCACGCCAGGCGGCGGTTCGAAGCGGAAACGCGCCGCCGGCAGGGAACCGTTGCGCTGCTGGTCGAGCAATTCGATGCGCGTGGTCTGGCCCAGGCCGTCGTCGAGTTGCAGGGCCTGCACGCTGTCGCCGGCCAGTTTCAGGCGCACGGCGCCAAGGCCGCTGTCCTTCTGTTTGGGGGTCAGGCGCAGCCAGCCGTCCTTTTCGCTGGTGATGTCGAACAGCTTGCTCGGAAACGCCGCCCCGGACAGCAGCAGCCCCGGCGCGTCGGCAGTGTCTGCGTCGATCGGCCGCACCGTCACCTGATCCAGGTCCGGCTCGTACACCCACAGCTCGCGCCCGTCGGCAACGATGGTCTGCTCGTAGGGCGCCTGATAGTCCCAGCGAAAGCGGCCCGGCCGCTGGATGGCGAACTGCCCACTGCTGGTTTCCGTCACCGTGCCGTTGGCGTCGCTGACGGTCTGCGTGAAACGCCCGGCCAGCGTGTGGGTGTTCGTGTAGAACCGTTCCAGCGTGGCGAGGCCATCGGCCAGGGCCGGGCCGGCCAGCAGGCCGAGCAGCACGACGAGGATGCGGGCTCGCATGTCAGCCTCCCGGCGGGGCTTCGGCCAGCACGTCGCGGGCGCCGTTGGACTTGAGCGGGCCGACGATGCCGGCGCGTTCCATTTCTTCCACCAGCCGGGCAGCGCGGTTGTAGCCGATGCGCAGATGCCGCTGCACCGCCGACACCGAGGCCCGGCGGCTGCTGGTGACCAAAAACACCGCCTTGTCGTACAGCTCGTCGCTGCCTTCCTCGCGCTCGCCGATGGCGAACGGGGCACTGCCGCCCTCGCTGCCGTCCTCGCCAAAGTCGCCGCGCAGGATCTCGTCGCGGTAATTCGGCCGGCCGGTGGATTTCAGGTGCGCCACCACGCGGTGGACTTCCTCGTCCGACACGAAGGCGCCATGCACGCGGGTCGGGATGGAGGTGCCCGGTGGCAGGTACAGCATGTCGCCGTGGCCGAGCAGCGCCTCGGCGCCCATCTGGTCGAGGATGGTGCGCGAGTCGATCTTGGACGACACCTGAAAGGCGATGCGCGCGGGAATATTTGCCTTGATCAGGCCGGTGATCACGTCCACCGACGGCCGCTGCGTGGCCAGGATCAGATGCACGCCTGCGGCGCGCGCCTTTTGCGCCAGGCGGGCGATCAGCTGCTCCACCTTCTTGCCGACCACCATCATCATGTCGGCGAACTCGTCGACGATGACGACGAGGTATGGCAGCGGCTCGCAGTAGGCGATTTCGCCCTCGCCATCCTCGAAGTCCGCCGGCTTGGCGGGCGTGGGGTCTGGGATCGGCGTGCCGGCCTCGGCCGCCTCGCGCACCTTGCGGTTGTAGCCGGCGATGTTGCGCACGCCCAGCGCCGCCATGCGCTTGTAGCGGCGCTCCATCTCGGCCACCGACCAGCGCAGCGCGTTGTGCGCGTCGTTCATGTCGGTGACCACCGGGCACAGCAGGTGCGGGATGCCCTCGTAGACCGACAGCTCCAGCATCTTGGGGTCGATCATGATCATGCGCACGTCGTCCGGCGTGGCCTTGAACAGCAGGCTCAGCACCATGGCGTTGACGGCCACCGACTTGCCCGAGCCGGTGGTGCCGGACACCAGCAGATGCGGCATCTTGCCCAGGTCCGCAACGGTCGGGATGCCCTGGATGTCCTTGCCCAGCGCCAGCGTCAGCGGCGAGTGGCTGTCGTCGTAGGCGCGCGAGCGCAGGGTCTGCGCGAAGCGGATCAGCTCGCGCTGTTCATTGGGGATTTCGATGCCGATGGTGGACTTGCCGGGGATGACCTCCACCACGCGCACGCTGATCACCGACAGTGAGCGCGCCAGGTCCTTGGCCAAGCCCGTAACCTGGCTGACCTTCACGCCGGCGGCCAGGTCGAGCTCGAAGCGCGTCACGACCGGGCCGGGGTGGACCTCCACCACGTGCGCCTCGATGCCGAATTCTTCGAGCTTCAGTTCGAGGCGCTTGGAGAGTGCCTGCAGCGCCTCGGCCGACAGGCCGACGACCTTGGTCTCGGAGTCGTCGAGCAGACTCAGCGGTGGCAGCGTGGGGGCGATGTTGGGTGCCGGCTCGAACAGCTCCACCTGGCGCTCGGCCTCCACCCGGTCGACGATCTCGACCGGCCGCAGCACCGGCTCGATGCGCGGCGGCTTGCGGTTGACGTCCTTGGCCTTGTGGCGGTCCACCGATTCGCGTCGGTCCTCGCGCGCCCGCTTGCCGGCCACGCCGTCGGCGTACACGCGCAGGCCGCGGCCGGCCACGGTGGCGCCCTTGACCACCGCGATGCCCAGCAGCTCGGTCAGCTTCAGCCACGAGAACCCGGTCACCCAGGTAATGCCCGACAGGCCAGCGGCGGCCAGGAACAGCGTGGCGCCGGCTGTGTTGAGGCTGCCGGCGGCCAGACGGCCCAGTTCCAGGCCCAGTCCGCCTCCCGGCCCGTTGGGCAGCGCACCGTGTGGCAGGTAGATCTGCGCCAGTGCCGCGCCGCAGATCATCGCCAACAGCAGGCCCAGCAAGCGGAAGGCCACGCCGCGCGCCCGTACCGGTACGCCCTGGTCGCCGCTGCGATACACGCGCCAGCCAAACCACAACAGCAGTGCCGGAATCAGCAGCGCCGGGTAGCCGAAGAAGTAGTACAGCAGACCGGCCCAGTTGGCGCCGATGCGGCCACCGGCGTTACGAATACCGGCGTGGCCGCCGGTGCTGGCCCAGCTCGGATCCTGCGCGTCGAAGCTCAGCAGCGCCAGCAGCAGGAAGGCCGCGCTGGCCAGCAACAGCAGCACCACCGTTTCGCGCAGACCGGCCGGCAGCCGCCAGCGCTTGGGTACCGGGGGCAGTTGCTGACGGCGCGGACGCGACATGAGGCTATTAGAGGACCAGGAGGGGGCGAAGCGCGAATTTTAACAGGCGCCGGATGGTGCCCCCTGGCGATTGCCGTCGACAAACGCTTTGGCCAAGGCGCAGGCGGCCGGATAATCGCCTGCCCCAGCGCCTTTTGCCTTTACGAGCGACATGACCGATTCCACCGTCCCGCGCCATTGCCGCCTGCTGATCCTGGGCTCCGGTCCGGCCGGCTACACCGCCGCCGTGTACGCCGCCCGCGCCAACCTCGAACCGGTGCTGATCACCGGCATCGCCCAGGGCGGGCAACTGATGACCACCACCGACGTCGACAACTGGCCGGGCGACGCCGACGGCGTGCAGGGCCCGGAGCTGATGGCGCGCATGCAGCGCCACGCCGAGCGCTTCGGCACGCAGATCGTGTTCGACCACATCAACCGGGTGGAACTGGACCGGCGGCCGTTCGTGCTGCACGGCGACAGCGCCACGTACACCTGCGACGCGCTGATCATCGCCACCGGCGCCTCGGCGCGCTATCTGGGCCTGCCATCGGAAGAAGCCTTCAAGGGCCGCGGCGTGTCGGCCTGCGCCACCTGCGACGGATTTTTCTACCGCGGCCAGGAAGTGGCGGTGATCGGCGGCGGCAACACGGCGGTCGAGGAGGCGCTGTATCTGAGCAACATCGCCAGCAAGGTCACGCTGGTGCACCGCCGCGACCGCCTGCGGGCCGAGAAAATTCTCATCGACCGGCTGATGCAGCGCGCCGCCGACGGCAAGGTGGAGCTGGTGTGGAACCATACCCTGGATGAGGTGCTGGGCGACGAGTCGGGCGTCACCGGCGTGCGCCTCGCCGCCACCGACGGCAGCGGCACGCAGCAGCGCGCGCTCAGCGGCGTGTTCATCGCCATCGGCCACAGCCCGAATACGGACATCTTCGCGGGTCAGCTCGACATGCGCGGCGGCTACCTGCGCGTGCGCGGCGGCAGCGACGGCAACGCCACCGCCACCAGCGTGCCGGGCGTGTTCGCGGCCGGCGATGTGGCCGATCACGTCTACCGCCAGGCCATCACTTCCGCCGGCAGCGGCTGCATGGCGGCACTGGATGCGGAGCGTTACCTGGATGGGCTCGAAAACCGACCCACCTGAGGCGCCCGATCCGGGCGCCGAGTTTCGCGCCGCAGTCGGCCCGGTGCGGCCGCTGCGCGGGGCGCCGCCGGCCAAGGTGCCGGCGGCAACGCGTCCCGCTACCCCGCGCCGCAAACGACCCGACGCCCCGCCACCGTTGCCGGCCGTGTTGCCGGTCATCGAGCCGGGCGCAACCGTGCGGCTGGCTCGGCCCGGCGTGCCAAACCGTGCGCTGCGCCGCCTGGACGGCGAGCTGTTCGTGGCCGAGGCGCAGCTCGACCTGCACGGTCTGACGGCGACGCAGGCCGGCGCGGCGCTACAGACTTTCATCGCCGACTGCCTGGCGAGCGGCTGCGAGCGCGTGCGCATCATCCATGGCAAGGGCCAGCGTCCGGGTCAGGATCTGCCGGTGCTCAAGCCGCTGGTGATCGAGTCGTTAAAAGGGCATCCCGCGGTGCTTGCGCTACGCAGCGCAGGCCCCCGCGACGGTGGCAGCGGCGCCGTGCGCGTGCTGCTGCGCCGCGCCTGATCTGCCGGGCTTCCCGGTGTGCCGGAGTCGAATGAACGTGATCGAACGCCGTCGCTATACCCGCATCAGCCTGCACGTGCAGGCCGAGTTCGTGAGCCAGGGGCGCAGCTGGCCGTGCCAGGCCATCGATCTGTCCCTGCACGGGGCACTGGTCAGCCGACCGCGCGGCTGGGAAGGCGAGCTCGGCGAGCGCTGCGCGCTGCGCTTTCTCCTCGACGAGGGCACCCGCATCCAGATGGCTGGCATCCTGCGCCACCAGGACTCCGACGCGCTCGGCTGGCAGTGCACCGGCATCGACCTGGACAGCATGGGCGAGCTGCGCCGGCTGATCGAGCGCAACCTCGGCGAACCTGCCTTCCTGCGGCGTGACCTGGCGGAAATGATGCGCAAGCACATGAACGCCGGTGCGGGCTCGCCAGGGAAAGCCTGATCACAACGCCGGCCGGGCTGTCCCCGGCCGGTAGTCGCACCCTGGCCACGGGCATTGCGCCATGTGGCCAATTTCAATTCGTCGCTGCAACGGGCCCGTGCCGGTACGGCGCGGCGTCCCCTTGACCGCAGGGCAGTTGCCGCTTTCAATCGCAGGCGCAGATTTCGGTGTTTTCGGTTGCACCTCTTGGCGGCGACCGGGGACAGGTCACCGCAGCTTCGGTGACCTCCATCCGGCAGGCTCGGGCAAGGGGTCGGGAGGTTTCGCCATGAAACGCGAACTTGCCGTGCTCGGTCGCCTGATCCGGCGTGGCACGCTCGAACTTCGATTGCCGGACGGCGCCCGGCACCTGTTCGGCAGCGGCCCGCCGCATGCGCGCTGGACCTTCACCCGCCGCGACAGCCTGCGGCGCATCATCGCCAACCCGGAGCTTGCGCTGGGCGAGAGCTACATGCGCGGCGAGTGGGATACGCCGCCGGGTGAGCTGGCGACGCTGCTGGCCGTGCTGATGCGAAACGCCGGCGAGCTTGCCCGCGACGGCGGGCGCCTGCGGCGCCTGCTGGGCGGCTTGCTGCAGCAGTGGAACCGGGTGCAGGCCAGCTACCGCAACGTGGCCCATCACTACGATCTGGACGAGTGGCTGTTTCGTCTGTTCCTGGATCGGGAGATGTACTACTCCTGCGCCTATTTCGCAGTGCCGCAGCTGAGCCTGGAGGCCGCGCAGCGGGCCAAGGTCGAGCACATCGCCGCCAAGCTGTGCCTGCAGCCGGGCCAGCGCGTGCTCGACATCGGCTGCGGCTGGGGCAGCCTGGCCCTGCATCTGGCGCAGCACCACGACGTGCACGTGATCGGGCTGACGCTGTCCCGCTCCCAGCTGGCGGTCGCGCAGCGCACGGCCCAGGAACGCGGTTTGTCAGGCCGCGTGCAGTTTTTGCTGCAGGACTACCGGGAGCACACGGACCAGTACGACCGCATCGTCAGCGTCGGCATGTTCGAGCACGTCGGGCGGCCTTATTACGCGCGCTTTTTCCGGCAGGTGGCGGCCGGCCTGCGCCCGCACGGTGTGGCCCTGCTGCACACCATCTGTCGCCTGGGTCCGCCGGGACTGACCAACGCCTGGGTGCGCAAGTACATCTTCCCCGGCGGCTACAGTCCGGCGCTGTCGGAACTGACCGCCGGCATCGAGCACAGCGCGCTGAAGGTCATGGACATGGAGCTGCTGCGTCGGCACTACGCGCTGACCCTGAATGCCTGGCAGGCCCGTTTCCAGCAGCATCGCGCCGAGGTGGCCGAGCGCATGGGCGAGCGGTTCTGCCGGATGTGGGAGTTTTACCTGGCGGCCTCCGAGGCCGCCTTCGAGACGGATGGTCTGGCCGTGGCCCAGGTGCAACTGGCGGCCGAGGTCGACGCCGTACCGCTGACGCGCGATTACCTGTATGCGCCGCTGGCACAGCCGCGGGCTTTGCGCCGCGCCGGATGACGCGGCGGGCTGGCCTCAGCCGGTTTCGCCCGCGGCCGGCAAGGTGCTGCCCAAGACTTGACGCAAGACAGCCGCATCGACACTGCGCGGCGCCCCGGCGCGGCGGGGTGCCGCCCAGATGGCGTCCGGAAAGCTCGCGTCATCGGCAAAGCGCGGGATCACGTGCCAGTGCACATGCGGCACCTGGTTGCCCAGGCTCGCCAGGTTGATCTTGGTGGGCCTTAGCACCTGACGCAGCGCCGTCTCCACGCCAAACACCAGTTCCATCAGATGACGGCGCTGCGCCGGCGTGAGGTCCGTCATCTCGGCCACGTGCGCCTGCCAGATCACCCGGCAAAAGCCCGGATAGGCCGGGTCGCCGACCAGCACCACGCGCGCCGAGCGGTCCTGCCACAGCACGGTCTCGCGGTCCGGTTGGCACAGCGGGCAGGGTGCATTCATGCGCCCATTGTGCCCGCTGTGCCGACGCTCCGGCGGCGGAGCCGCTAGTACCCCATCAGCTGCCGGTACTCGTCCCAGAAGGCGCGGATGGTGGTTTCAGTCACCAGGTGGTCGGTGTCCTTCACATCGCGCCCGTCCATTTCGATGCAGGACCAGTCGTTCTGGTCGCGCACCACCGCCTGCTGGCAGATCACGGACGACTCGCCGTCTTCCATGGAGATCAGCCCGGCCGGGCCGATCAGGTTGATCTGCTTCAGGCGGATGTTGCGCAGCTCCTCGTCGTCGGTCTTGTAGCCGAAGTAGGTCCATACCAGCTCGAAGGCATCGCGACCCTTGGGCACGATCTGGCGCACGGCGAGCGTGTTCTGGATCTGCTGGATGACCAGGTTCGGCATCAACGACATGATGACCAAGGTGACGTCATCGCCCCACTCGCCCTTGCGGCCCTTCAGCAGCGAGGGGTCGGCCAGCGTGTAGCTGTCGGCCTGGTAGGTGCGCAGCTGCGAGTCCTTGGTCTCGGAGATGGCCTCCTCGGAGTCCGTGCCGGAACGCGAGAACAGCACCGTGTGCCAGCCGCCGGTGATCTTGACCCCGCCCACCTGGCTCGACCGGTACAGGCCGAAGGTCATGTGGAACAGGTGCAGCAGGCTGGCGTGGTAGGGATCCTTGGTGTTCTCGGCGTAGAACTTCCAGTTGCTGGGGATGTACTGGCGGGCGTGACCGATGACCTCGATGTCGCGGCCCTCCAGCACACGCCGCAGGTGCTGGTCCACCGCGCCATCGGCGCCCAGGTAGTCCTGGAAACCCGGCATGGTGTCGTCGAAGGTGGCGAACACGGCGCCGTGGTAGTTCTCCACCCGCAGCTTGCGCAGGCCGTGCTGCTTGAGGTCGAAATCGGCCGGGTAGCCGCCCTTGCCGCCCAGACCGCGCCGGAAAGGCACGCCGACCAGGTCGCCGGCGGCGTCGAAGGACCACTGGTGGTAGACGCAGGTGTAGGTACCGGCGGCGTTGTTGCCGCGCAGTTCGCGGCACACCAGTGCGCCGCGGTGAGCACAGCGGTTGACCCAGGCATGGATGGCGCCCTTGTCGTCCCGCGTCATCACCACCGGCGTGTCGCCGATGAAGGTGGCCTTGAAGTCGCCGGCGTTGGGCACTTCCGCCGCCAGGCCGATGAAATTCCAGGTCGGGCCGCGAAATATCCTGGCCTGCTCCTCGTCGTACACCGCCTGCTCGGTGAATACACCGTACGGCACGGCCGAGTTGACCCCTTCTTCCGGCCAGATGAGTCCGCCGGTCCGTTTCACGCGTGCGTCCATGACTGATTACTCCTTTGGTGCTGGCTCAGATGGGGGTGACCATCAAGGTCTGGATACGGTACGTGTCGAAAACGCACAGCTTCTCCTTGAAGCGCAGCGCGCCGTTGACGCGCACGATCTTGTCCACGTACTTGCCAGTGTTGTAGACCCGCGTCTCGCCGTCCAGCAGGGTCTGGAACACGCCGTAGTTGGTCTGCGCGGTGATGACACCGGCCTGCTCGCCCAGGATGCGGGTGTTGCTGACCAGGTGGCGGTAGAAGTGCGGCGCATAGATGTTGGCCTTGCGCAGCGCGACGATGCGGTCGCGCAGCATGCCCTTGCTGTCGCAGAACATCACCGCCACCGGCAGGCCAAGATCCGCGTTCTCGCGCGGGATGACCTTGTAGACGCAATCGTCGGTGAAGAAATCCGGCCACTCCTCCAGGCGGTCGTCGTCGATGCACTGCACGTAGGCGTGGATCAGGTCTTCGACTTCCTGGCGCGTGGTGGTGACAGGGGCCGTGGCAACGGCAGTGGACATGGGCGGCACCTCGTGTGGGCATTCAGGTGTGGACATTGTGGACAGGGCCCGCTGGCGGCCATTGACCGCCGTCAAGGGCTTCATGCCTGACCCCGGCGCCGGCAACCCGGGCGGCTGCCAGAAGAACTCGGCGACGCAGGCAGGCTTTGCCCACCGCGCCGGACGGGCGTAGATTGCTGCGCACATGCCGATGAGGGGGCGCCATGCGGGAAGGCCTCAGAGTCACGACCAGCTACAGCCTGGTCTTCAAAGAGCGGACATCGGCGTCTTGCGTTCGCCCCTCCGGAACGTGCCCGGCCCGGGATCAGGCACCGCAGGGATAGAAACCATGACCACTCACCGTGACCTGGCCGCCCTGCTCGGGCGCGAACGCATCACCGCCGTGGTGGCGGATTTCTACGACCGCGTGCGGCACGACCCGGAGCTTGGCCCCACCTTCGCCAAGGTCAGGGACTGGGATGAAGTGAAGGCGCGCATCGGGCACTTCTGGTGGATCGACCTGGGCGGCGAGCGGTACCGGGACGATGTCTACAACCCGCACACCGTGCACCGCCATTTCGGCGTGCGGCCCGAGCAGGTCGATCCGTGGCTGCGGCTGTTCGAGGCGACGGTGCGCGATCATCTTCCGGCCGAGCTGGCCGAGGTGTGGCTCACCCGCGCCCGGCGCATGGCCGACTGGGTGCGCACGGAGCTGCAAAACCCCACTTCCAACAAGAAACAGGAGGATTGAAGATGGACGAGCAACACAAGAAAACCGCCCTGCGCATGATCCCCTATGGCCTGTACGTGCTGACCGGCAAGGCACCGGACGGCCAGCTCGCCGCCGCCACCGTCAACTGGGTGACGCAGGCGTCATTCGCGCCGCCGCTGGTGGCGCTCGGCGTCAAGGCCGATTCCGGCACGCACGCCGTCATCAAGGCAAGCGGCCGCTTTGCCCTGAACATTCTGGGCAAGGAGCAGGGCAACATCGCCTTCGCGTTCTTCAAGCCGGTACAGGCCGAACCGGGCCTGTTGTCGGGCCAGCCATACCAGGACGGCAGCAACGGCGCGCCGGTGCTCGACGCCGTGCCGGCATACCTGGAATGCACGCTGGTCGACAGCGTCGAGCGCGGCGATCACAGCGTGTTCATCGGCGAGGTGACCGAGGCCGTGGTGCGCCAGCAGCCGGCGGGGCGCGCCGACGACGCCACGCTGTGGCTCAAGGACCTGGGCGAGAAGGTGTTCTACGGCGGCTGAGGCTGCCGTCTGCTACGCCGAAGCCCAGCTGCCACGGTTTTTTGTAGGAGCCCGGCTTTGCCGGGCGATGGCGTTGCGGCCGATACCCCTCATCGCGCCGCGAAGCTGCGCTCCCAAAGGCACACCCAGCGGGCGCACCGGCGCCGGGATTTAGCCGGCCATCGAACGCGGCCGAGGCGCCGGATAAAGCTCCTCAAGGCCAATCGAGCGCCCGTGCTCCACCATCATCCGCGCGTGCCGGCGGCGCAGCGCGCGCGGCTGGGGCACTCCGCAGGAGTGGGCGATCATGGCGATCTCCTTCTCCATGTTGCGGGCGAAGTGCGCCACCCGCTCGGCCTTGTCCTCGGGCACCAGGCCGCGCTGCAGGTGCGGGTCGTGGGTGGTGACGCCGGTTGGACAGGTGTTCTTGTTGCACCGCATGGCCTGGATGCAGCCCAGCGCAAACATGAAGCCGCGCGCGGAGTTGACGAAATCCGCCCCCACCGCCAGCGCCCAGGCGGCGCCGCGTGGGTTGATCAGCTTGCCGGAGGCGATCACCTTGATGCGATCGCGCAGATTCCAGGCGATCAGCCGGTCGACCACCGCCGGCAGGCTGTCGCTGAGCAGCATGCCGACACCGTCCATGAGCGGCATCGGCGCCGCCCCACTGCCGCCCTCGGCACTGTCGACGGTGATGAAATCGGGCGCCGATTCCACCCCGCGGCGCAGCACGAGCGCGCACAGCTCGTCCAGCCAGTCCAGGCTGCCGATCACGGTCTTGAAGCCGGCCGGCTTGCCGGTGATGTCCCGGATGCGGGCGATCTGATCCAGCAGGTCGTCCAGGTTGTTGATGTCCGGGTGACGGTTGGGCGACAGCGAATCCTGGCCGGCCGGAATGCCGCGGATGGCGGCGATCTCGGGCGTCACCTTCACCGCCGGCAGGATGCCGCCCTTGCCCGGCTTGGCGCCCTGGCTGAGCTTGATCTCGAACATCCGGATCTGTTCCAAGGCCGCCAGCTCACGCAGGCGCGGCTCGGACAACTGGCCGACTGCGTCGCGCACACCGTACTTGGCGGTGCCGATCTGGAACACCACATCGCAGCCGCCTTCCAGGTGCGCCGGTGCCAGGCCGCCCTCGCCGGTGTTCAGCCAGCAACCGGCCTTGGCGGCGCCCAGCGACAGCGCCCGCGCCGCCGGCTGCGACAGCGCGCCGTAGCTCATGGCCGAGATGTTGAAGATGGCGCGCGTGCTGTACGGCTGCCGGCAGAACGGACCGAGCGTGACCGCATCCGGCTGGGTGGTTTCCTGTTCCAGCGGCGGGAACAGGCTGCTGACGAAAATCACCGAGCCGGGCCGGTGGATGTCCACCGTGGAGCCGAACGCGACGGTGTTGTCGAGGTTCTTGGCCGCCCGGTACACCCAGCTGCGCTGGGCGCGGTTGAACGGCAGCTCCTCGCGATCCATGGCGTAGAAGTACTGCCGGAAGAACGCGCCCAGACGCTCGAACAGGTAACGAAACCGCCCCACCAGCGGAAAATTGCGCCGCACCGCGTGCTGCGTCTGCGTGCGGTCGACCACGTACATCACCAGCGCCACCAGCACCAGCGCGATGAGTGAAAAAACGAACAAAGCCGCGAGCAACTGGAGCGCCGCCATCACCCAGCGACTCAGGTTTTCGGGCAGGATCGGCATCGTGACAACTCCAGGCAACGGCGCGACATGAACTCTGGCCCGTCCATTATCGACCCCCTGCACCGAATGCCGGAGCTACCGCGCCTGCGCCTTGGCGTCAGCGCCTGCCTGCTCGGCCAGCCGGTGCGTTACGACGGCGGCCACAAGCGCGACAGCTTCGTAGCCGACCTGCTGGGGACACACTTCGAGCTGCTGCCGCTGTGCCCGGAGGTGGCCATCGGCCTGGGCGTGCCGCGCCGGCCGATCCGGCTGGTGCAGACCGCCGCCGGCCTGCGCGTGCGCGGCGTGCACGACCCGGCACTGGACGTGACCGATGCGCTGGACGGCGAGGCGGCGCGCGTCAGTCGCGATCTGCCGGACCTGTGCGGCTACGTGCTGAAGAAAAATTCGCCCAGCTGCGGCATGGCAAGAGTCAAGACCTACACCGAAGCGGGCATGCCGAACGGCCGCGCCAGCGGCGCCTATGCCGCCGGCCTGATGGCGCGCCAGGCCCTGCTGCCGGTGGAGGAGGAAGGTCGCCTGAACGATCCGCCGCTGCGCGAGAACTTCATCGAGCGGGTGTTCGCCTATGCCCGCTGGCAGGCCCTGACGGCGAGCGAGGTGAGCGGTGCGGCGCTGGTCGACTTCCACAGCCGCCACAAGTATCAGCTGCTGGCCCACAACCAGGCCGCCTACCGGCGCCTGGGTCCGCTGGTGGCCGGCGCCGGCCGGCGCCCGGCGCCACAGCTGCTGGACCAGTACGGTCGCGAGTTCATGGCCGCGCTGGCGCGGCCCGCCAGCGTCGGCAACCACGTCAACGTGCTGCAGCACCTGGTCGGGTATCTGAAGGACGCGCTCGACCCAGGCGACAAGACCGAACTGCAGGCGGCCATCGACGCCTACCGGACCGGCCGCGGCCCGCTGCTGGTGCCAATCACCTTGCTGCGCCATCACCTGCGACGCCATCCGCAGCCCTGGGCGGCGCGGCAGACCTACCTGCATCCCGACCCGCGCGAGCAGCTGTTGCGCTATCACGCCTGAAGGCGGCGCCGGGCGAGCGGGCACGCCCGGACGCAGGCGGGTGCCGCAGGGCGCAGCTGCGCCGCGGCAAGGGAGCTTGCGTGGACCGCTGCGGCCGGGTGGTACCGGCATGCCGGTCGATGGCCGCCCGCTCAGCCGGCGCCGCCGTCCACACGCGGCCGGCTCAGCATGGGCGCATAACACCACACGAACAGGCCAAACCCGAGGCACCACAGCGCCGCCGACACGGCCACCGCCAGGCGCGGCGCCACGCCGGCCAGTCCGGCGCGCACGGCCGCGGCCACAGCGACGGCCCCGAACGCGAGCGACATCAATGCCGGCGGCTGCAGCGCCCGCCCGGTGTGGCCCAGGCTGACGCGCGCCATCATGGCCAGGATCAGACCGCCTATGGTGCCGATGGTGAACAGGTGCAGCGCCGCACTGCCCAGGATCGGCAGACCCAGGTGCCAGGCCGCCAGCCCCAGCAGCGCCAACACCAGCCAGGCGTAGGCCAGGTGCAGCGACCACAGCAGCGGCACGCGCAAAACGCCAGGCCGAAACCAGCGCGCCAGGCGCACGGCATGGGCGATCCCCAGCAGCAGGAACAGCGGCGCCAGACGCCTGTCCGGCGCCAGCCCCGCCCCGGCGAGCGCCAGCCCCGCGAACAGCGGCAGGCCGCCGTGGGCCAGTGCCTCCAGCCAGCGGCGCGGGGCGATCGGCGCTGGCAGTTGCAGGCCGCTCGCGGTGAACAACGGAATCACGCGCCCGCCGACGATGGCGATGACCGTGCCGATCAGCCACAGCGCGGCCCACAGGGCGCGGCGCAACCATTCGAAATCGCCCGCCGCCAGCGCCCCCAGCGCCAGCGCGTCCGTCAGCGTCAGCAGCACCAGCAGCGCGACCAGCGGATAGTTGCGCCGCTGCCCGACGCGCCCGAGCTGCCAGCCCACACGCACCGCCACCGCCGGCAGGAACGCGAGTTCCAGCGCCACCAGCACCGGCCAGGGCAAACCCGGCCACAGCCAGCCGATGCGCGCCGCCAGCCACAGCGCGAACACTGCTGCAAGCCACCGGCCGCGCAGCCCGGGCGAGCCGGTCCAGGCCTGCACCGCGGTGAGCAGAAACCCGGCGATCACCGCCACGGCAAAGCCGAACGGCATCTCGTGCATGTGCCAGGTCAGCCAGCTGCCGCGCGGCGCGAGTCCGCCCAGCCAGCCGGCGTAGGCCGCCGCCCACAGCCCCGCCGCCAGCACGGCGAACAGCGCGGCGCCCAGAAAAAACGGCCGAAAGCCGAGCCGCAGCAGCGGCACTCCGGCCGCCGGTTTGGCGATCATCGGCTCGCCGGCGGATCGCACGGTCGTTCCGGCTCGCCGGCGAGCGCCTACTGCGCCTGCCCCAGCAGGGCGGCCATCTCGTCCGCAAAGGCCACGAAGCGGTCGTGGTCCTGGCCGAGGTCGATTTCCGCCTGTTCGAACCGCGCGCCCAGGGCATCCAGCTCGGCCTCGGTGAACAGGCGGCGCGCCATCGGAAACACCATTTCGTCTTCCTTCCAGATGTGGTTCGGATACAGCTGCTGGATGCCGGCGATGGCGCTGCGTGCGGCGCTGCTGGCGGATGCGTCGCCGCCGGCCAGCGCCGCGGTCGCGGTTGCCAGCGCGCCGACCAGTTCGCGCCCCCTGGCGTGTTCACGCAGCAGTCCTTCCAGCGGACAGCCGCCGTGCGGCACGCCCTTGTCCTCCATGGCCGGGAACAGGATGGCTTCTTCCTTGGCGTGATGGCACTGGTCGGCGAACTCGCGCATGAAGGCGACGATGTTGCGCAGGCGCGCGCGGTCCGGCATGCGGCCAGCCGCCAGGTCCTGGTCGATGGCGCTCAGGCCGTGCACCACCTGCAGGATGTGGTGATGCTCGTGCATGAGCTGGTGAATAGGGTTGTCATGAGACATGGCGAATAGCTCCCGATGATGTCCGGATCTGCCGTGACTGACCGCCTGCCAAGGGTAATCCACGCCACGGCGGGCGGTGATGACGCGTCCGGGTCAGCCCTCCAGCGCCGCTGCCGGGCCGAAGAACTCCCAGTGCATCTGCCCGGCCGGCACGCCAAGCTCGCCCAGCATGCGCTTGATGGCGCCCATGAACGGCGGTGGACCGACGAAATAGGCATCCACATCGCGCGCCGATGGCAAGCAGCGCGCCAGCAACTCGGGGCTTGCCCGGCCGTAAGCGTCCGCCTGTACGGCGCCATCTTCCTCGTAACAATAAAACCGCCGCGCCTGCGCATGCCGGACCACCAGGTCGTCCACCCAGTCCCGAAACGCATGCACCCGGCCGCTGCGCGCGAAGTGCAGGAAGGTCACCGGCCGGTTTTGCTCGTGCGCCGCGTGCAGCATGGGCAGCGTGGGGGTGATGCCGACGCCGCCGCTGATCAGCACCAGCGGCCGGCTGCCCGGCTGCAGCACGAAATCGCCGGCCGGCGGAAACAGATCGATCGTCGCACCGGTGCCGACCGCATCGTGCAGGAAATTCGAGACCAGCCCGCCCGCCTCGCGCTTGACGCTGATGCGGTAGGTCGACCCGTTGGGCGGGGCGGAGAGCGAGTAATTGCGCCGCACCTCCTGGCCGTCGACGGTGAGTTTCAGACCGATGTACTGGCCCGGCCGGAAGGCCATCACCGGACCACCGTCGGCCGGTTGCAGGTACAGCGAGACGATCTCGTCGCACTCGATCACCTTGCGCGCCACCTGAAACGGTCTTGCGCCGCGCCAGCCGCCGGGCGCTGTCGCAGCGGCCGCGTAGACCTCCGCCTCGGCACCGATCAACAGGTCCGCGAGCTGCTGGTAGGCCGCCGCCCAGGCCGCGATGACCGCATCGGTCGCCACCTCCGCGCCCAGCACCTCGCGAATCGCCCGCAGCAGGCAGGTGCCGACGATCGGGTACTGCTCCGGCAGCACCTGCAGCGAGACATGCTTTTGCACCACCTGCCCGACCAGCGGCCCGAGCGCGTCCAGGTGGTCGATATGGCGGGCGTATTGCAGGATGCCGTTGGCGAGCGCCCGTGGCTGCGCGCCGCTGGCCTGGTGGGCCTGGTTGAACAGCGGGCGCACCTGCGGGTACTCGTCCAGCATGATGCCGTAGAAGTGGCGGGTGAGCGCCTCGCCGCCGGCCTCCAGCAGCGGCACGGTGGCCTTGACCAGATCGCGGTGTTGTTCGGAAAGCATTGTCTGACTCCATGGCAGTGCGTTGATCCCGGACCTGGCCGGTCGCGCGTCCACCCTGCCGGGTGGCTGCGCGCAACACGGTTTGTCCGTCCCGCAGTGCACATCTCACGTTTCGTGCCATGCAGGAAAACCGCACGGTTACACGCAGGCCGCCTTCACGATGTCAGAATGACAAATCTTCAATGAGGTCGATACGACATCTCGGAGCAGTCAAAATGACCCCACCCCAACAGCTCGCCGCCTTCGCGCAGGTGGTCGAAACCCTGGCGCGGGACGAGCCCGACGAGGCCCGTTACCGGCACCTGCTGGAAGCCGCACTGGCGCTTTTCCCCTGTGACGCCACTGCGCTGCTGCGTCTGGAAGGCGACACGCTGCAACCGCTGGCGGTGATCGGACTGAGCCATGACACGCTGGGGCGGCGCTTTCGCCTGCAGGACCACCCACGCCTGCTGACGCTACTGCAGCGGCGCGGGCCGACGCGCCTGGCGGCCGACTGTCAGCTGCCCGACCCCTACGACGGGCTGGTCGAGGGGCGAACCGGCCAGCTCGAAGTGCACGACTGCATGGGCTGCCCGCTGTACGTCGACGAACATCCCTGGGGCCTGCTGACGCTGGATGCGCTGGACCCGCAGGCCTTCGGCGGCGTCGATCTGGATCTGCTGGAGGCTTACGGCCGGTTGGCCAGCGCCGTCGTGGCGCTCGGCGAGCGCATCGGCAGCCTCGCCCAGCAGGCACAGCGCGAGCAACAGCTGGCGCGCACCCTGGCCGAAGACCCGGCGCTGCTGCGCCAGCGCGAACTGATCGGCCACAGCGCGCCCATGCGCCGCCTGCAGGCCGAGATCGACACGGTGGCCGCCACCGACCTGACGGTGCTGATCGGCGGCGAGACCGGCGTCGGCAAGGAACTGGTGGCACAGGCCATCCACGCCCGCTCGCGCCGTGCGCAGCAGCCGCTGATCACCCTCAACTGCGCCGCCCTGCCGGACAACCTGGTCGAAAGCGAGCTGTTCGGCCATGTGCGCGGCGCGTTCACCGGCGCGCTGCGCGAGCGCTGCGGCAAGTTCGAACTGGCCGACGGCGGCACCCTGCTGCTGGACGAAATCGGCGAGCTGCCGCTGGCGGTGCAGGCCAAATTGCTGCGCGTGCTGCAAAGCGGCCAGTTGCAGCGCCTGGGCTCGGATCGCGAACACCACGTCGACGTGCGCGTGCTGGCCGCCACCAACCGGGATCTGGCGGCGGAAGTCCGCGCCGGGCGTTTTCGCGCCGACCTGTACCACCGGCTGAGCGCCTATCCGCTCACCGTACCGCCGCTGCGCGAGCGTGGCCGCGACGTGCTGCTGCTGGCCGGCGGCTTCCTGGAGGAAAACCGCGTGCGCCTGGGGCTGCGCGGCCTGCGCCTGGCCGCCGACGCGCAGCAGGCCCTGCTGCACCAGCCCTGGCCCGGCAACGTGCGCGAGCTCGAACACCTGATCGGCCGGGCCGCCCTGCGCGCGCTGGCGCAGCAGCCGCAGCGCCCGCGCATCCTGACCGTGCATGCGCAGCATCTGGACCTGTCGCCGACGGCCAGCGCAGCGGTCGACGATGCACCCGCCAACACGCCGCCCGCCCAGACCGGCCTGCGCCAGGCGGTCGCAGACCTGCAGCGACGCATGATCGAGCAGGCCCTGAGCCGTCACGCCGGCAACTGGGCCGCTGCCGCGCGCGAATTGCGGCAGGATCGGGGCAACCTGCAGCGCCTGGCCGGACGCCTTGGCCTGAAATAGGGCCTGACCCGGCGATTTCGCGCAGCGTATTGATCGGCATCAAGCCGGCGCCGCCCCCTTATCGACAAGCGTCAAAGTGCTATCTGCCAGGCCTCGCGATACTGGCTTGGCGTTGATTGCTCGTGCAGTCCGCGCCACAGCGCGGCACATGGTGTGCCGCCGTAACGGGAGGTACCCAACCCATGACGATGATCCATGACGCCGGCCGCGTCGCTGCCCTCGGCCTGGTCCTCGCCGGCGCGGCACAGTCCGCGGCAGCTTATGAAGCCGGTGACCTGCTGGTCCGCGGCCGCGTGATCGCCGTCGATCCGCGCGAGGACAGCGGCACGGTGAAAAGCAGCGTCGCCGGCGCCATTCCGGGCAGCGGCGCCGGGCTTGATTCCAACATCACCCCGGAGCTGGATTTCACTTACATGCTGACGCCCAACTGGGGCCTAGAGCTGATCCTGGCGTCCAGCGAACACGACGTCAGTGGCACCGGGACGCTCGCCGGCCTGGGCAAGCTGTTCGATGCGCGCACACTGCCGCCGACGCTCACCGTGCAATACCACTTCAACACCAACGGCGGCATCCGCCCGTACGTCGGGATCGGCCTGAACTACACGCTGTTCTTCAACGAGGACGCCACATCCGACTTCAAGTCGGCGATGGGCGGCAAGGCCAACGTGGAACTGGACGACTCCTGGGGCTTGGCCGGCAATGTCGGCGTGGACGTGGCCATCAACAAGGACTGGTTCGTCAACGCCGACGTCAAGTACATCGATATGGATACCACCGCCACCATCAAGACCAACGCCCTGGGGCGCCTGAAGGTGGACGTGGACGTCGATCCTTGGGTCTACGGCATCGGCATCGGCCGTCGCTTCTGATCTTTCGGTCGCCGCCGGGCAACCGGCGGCGACCGCACAAACGGCGCCTCACTTGCGCCAGGTGTAGACGCTGGTCACGGCGTAGTTCCACACTGCGCCGACCAGCACCCCGGACAGGGCCGACAGCAACCAGAAGGTCTGCCGGTCGAACAGATACGCCGCGATGCCCACGTTGGCAAAGGCGCCCACGCTGCAGGCCAGCACGAACGACAGCCAGCCTGTGAAGAAACGCCAACCGCGCCGGCGCCGGTCGCGATAGGTCAGGCTATTGTTCAGGACGTAGTTGAAGCCCATGGCCACCAGCGTGGCCAGCGCCTGCGCCGCCACAAAGTCCATGCCCAGGCCGCGAAACGCCAGCCCCAGCACGGCCAGATGCACCCCGACGCCCAGGCCGCCGATGGCCGAGAAGGCGAGGAACCTGACCGGCACGAAACGCCCAACCAGCTTGTCCGCCAGCAGCATCAGGTAGTCCCAAACCACCTTGCTGTCGAGCTTGCTGTGGCCGGCCTGACGCGCGCGAAAGGTGTAGGGCAGCTCGACGAAGCGCAGCGGCCGCGGCGCCGACGCGAACAGGTCGACCAGGATCTTGTAGCCGATGGCCGACACGCCGTGGCGCAGGCAGTCCATCAGCGCCGGCCGGGTCAGCATGAAAAAGCCGCTCATCGGGTCGCTCAGGTCGGCCTTGAGCACCGCCCGGCTCAGGCGCGTGGCCAGGCGGCTGATGCCCTGACGCTGGCTGGAAAAATCGCCAACGCCACCACCGGCGACATGGCGGCTGCCGATGACGATGTCGGTCCCACCGCCGCGCAGGGTATCCAGCATGGCCGGCAGCAGGGCCGGATCGTGCTGCAGGTCGCCGTCCATGACCGCCACATACGGTGCCGACGAGGCCAGCATGCCCTCGATGCAGGCGCTGGCCAGACCCCGGCGGCCGATCCGCTGCAGGCAACGCACACGCCGGTCGCGCTGCGCCATCTCCCGCACCCGGTCGGCCGTGCCGTCGGGCGAGTCGTCGTCCACGAACAGCAGTTCCCAGTCGACGCCGGCCAGCGCCTGTTCGACTTCCGCCACCACGGCGGCGATGTTCCCGGCTTCATTGAAGGTGGGTACTACGACGGTCAGCTCGGGCATCCAGGCGCTCGCTCAGGGGACTGCAAAGCGGCGGATTGTCGGTCATCGGACGGCCATCCTTGACGCCCTGACGAACAAAACCGCGCCAGCGCGAGCTGCGCCGGGCGCCTGTACCCGATTCTGGGCTCAGCCGGCGCCTTCCATCAGCGCCAACCAGCGCCGGTGCAGCACCATGGCGGCGCCCTCGTCCTCCAGGCTGGCGCCGCCGGGAGGCAAGTCCAGACCCAGCTCCTGCGCCAGTTCGGGATCGCCGCGGCGCGCCAGGCCGCGCGAGTAGTCGCTCCAGCGCACGGCGCGACCGTTGCAGCCGATCTGGCGCTGGCGAAACTCGCTCAGATCGTCGGCCGTGGCCATGCCGCTGGCGTTGAAGAAATCCTCGTACTGGCGAATGCGGCGCAGGCGGTCGTCGGGCCCTTCGTCGCGCGGGGCGATGGCATGCGTGGTCACCTCGGTCAGGTCCACCGCCAGCGGCCGGATCACCCGCAGCTGCGAGGACATGTGATCCAGCAACAGCAGGTTCGGGTAGATCAGCAGGTTGCGCAGGCGCCCGACCATCCAGCGCGCCGTGGCCTCGCCCAGGCGATCGCGGTACTCGTCGTAGCGGCTGAAATTGGGCCGGTCCT
This sequence comes from Immundisolibacter sp., assembly GCF_014359565.1. Classification (NCBI taxonomy): domain Bacteria; kingdom Pseudomonadati; phylum Pseudomonadota; class Gammaproteobacteria; order Immundisolibacterales; family Immundisolibacteraceae; genus Immundisolibacter; species Immundisolibacter sp. Next base: position 329,179 of record NZ_JACIZD010000002.1, read on the forward strand.
GCGGATTCGGCCAGTCGCCCCACAGCATCACGTGACCGCGGCCGAGGTCGAAGTAACCGCTGTGCTTCTGCCGGTCCACGCGGCCCAGCTGCATGGCGTGCACGGCGTCGCGCCCGGCGCCGCGCGCCCGCCGTCGATCCGCAGTGGCGATGTACGTGGCGTGCGTGGCATGCAGGTGGTAGCCGTCGACGCCGCTTTCCAGTTGCAGCTTCCAGTTGCCGGGATAGGTATAGGTCGCCTGGCCGCGCAGCAGTTCCAGCCCCTCCTCGCTCTGGTCGACCAGCAGGTCGATGCAGCGGGTGGCCGGTCCCAGGTGGTCGGTGAGCGACGGCACCGCAGCGTTCAGGCTGGCGAAGATGAAGCCGCGGTAGCTGTCCACGCGAGGCAGGCGGCTGAGGCCGTGCTGGCGCTTGTCGAACTGTGGCGGGTAGGCGCCGTCCTTTTCCTTGAGCACGGCCGCCAGCTCGCCGTCGAGGTTGAAGCACCAGCCGTGCGACGGGCAGCTGAAGTCCGGCACGCTGCCTTGAGTCTCGCGCAGCAGCGTGGCGCCGTGGTGCGGACAGGCGTTGACGAACACGCCGACGTGGCCGCGCTCGTCGCGACTGACGATGACCGGCTGGCGACCCAGGGTCAGGGTGACGAAATTGCCCGGATACGGAATCTGGCTCTCGTGGGCCAGGTACGCCCAGCCGCCCTCGAAGATGCGTTCCAGTTCCAGGTCGAACAGTTCGGGGTCGGTGTACAGGCCGCGGTCGAGCCGGCGCACGCCATCGACGGGCCGTTCATCCAGGTAGGCACGGAAACCCGAGAAACCCCGGCTTGTGCTTGGGCAGTCCATGACGAAGATCCCTGCCGGTCACGCGAAATCGACCTTCAGGGTGGCACGGGGTGTGCCGGCGGCCGTTGACGCCTGTCAAGGCGCAGGCGCTCAGCGGCAGGCTTCGCGCGCGGGCTCGTCCGGCTCGGCACCGGCCAGGGCGCGCAGCTCGGGCAGGTTCAGGATGTCGACCGCGCGGCCGTCGATGGCCAGCACGCCGGTATCCTGCAGGCGGCGCAGCAGGCGACTGACGGTTTCCGCCGCCAGGCCGAGGAAATTGGCGATGTCGATGCGCGCCATGGGCAACAGAAAACGCGTTGCCGAATACCCGCGCTGCGAGAAACGCACCGACAGGCTCAGCAGCAGCACCGCCAGGCGTCGTTCCGGTGACTGCTTGCCCAACGACAGCAGTTGTTCCTCGCGCTTGGTGATCTCGCGGCTCATCAGGCGCAGCAACTGATGCTGCAGGGCCGGCACCTGGCGGGCGGTTTCCTCGAGGCGCTCGAATGGCACCTCGCACACGCTGACCGTCTCGAGCGTACGGGCGCTGGCCGCGTGCACGCCCTGCGTAAGTCCGTCCAGGCCCAACAGCTCGCCCGGCAGGTGAAAGCCGATGATCTGCTCACTGCCATCCTGGCCGACGGTGAAGCTTTTGACCGCCCCGGACCTGGCCACGAAGATGGACGTGAACGGATCGCCCTCGCGGAACAGATATTTGCCGCGCGGCAGCGGGCGCGAGCGGTGGACGATCTTCTCCAGCAGGTCGATGTCGGTGTCGCTCACGCCCAGTGGCAGGCACAGCTCGTGCAGGCTGCAGCTGCGGCAGGCACGCTGCATGTTGCGCAGGGACAGTGAGGTCTCGTTCACACCGCGAATCCTGATATCGGAATGAAGCGCGCAGTATGGCGCAAGCACCCGCCGCCAGCGAATGACCGGCCGCGCGGCGCGCCTCGTCCGGCTGCCATAATCACAACCCAACCGGGCATCCGGCCCGGCCTGCACCCCTGCGGAGCGGCATCTTGAACGTGCTTGCCCATGCGCTGCTTGCCCAGCACGCCGGCTGCTCGCTGGTCGGCAACCTGCTGGGTGATTTCGTGCGCGGCGCGCCGCCACCACATTTCCCGCCCGCCTGGCAGGACGGCATCCGCCTGCACCGGCGCATCGACGGCTTCGTCGATCGCCATGCCGCCTCCGCCCGCAGCGTGGCGCGTCTGCCGGCCGAGCAACGGCGCTGGGCGCGGGTGGCGCTGGATGTCTATTACGACCACCTGCTGGCCTGCGACTGGGCGCGCTACAGCAGCGTGCCGCTGGCGCAGTTCGCCGCTGGCGTGTATGCGACGCTCGACGAGCACTACCCTGCCCTGCCACCGAATCTGGCGCGGTTTGCCGGCTTCATGGCCAGCCGCGACCTGCTCGCCGGCTATCGCGAGCCGGCGGTCATCGCCGAAGTCCTGGCGCGCATGGCCGGGCGAGTGCGCCGGCCCAACACCCTGGCCAAGGTGTTCCCCGACCTGGCCGCGGCCCGCGACGGCATCGCGCAGGATTTCTCGCAGCTGTTCCCGGCCACGCTGGCCTTCGCCCGCAGCGAGGTCGCCGCGCGCTGCGTGCAGCCGGCGGCCTGAAAACGCCCGATCCGCGCGCTGGAGCGGCGCTCAGCGCGCAGCTTCGGGCATCATAGCCAGCCGGCCGCATACGGGATTCGTGCCTGAAGGCGCAGCGACGGATTCCCCGGCCGGCCAACCATCCGGAGTTGCCCGTGTCGCGCATGATTCCCGACCTGGAAGGCCATTTTCGCCGCCAGACCCGACCCCAGCGGGCCGATCTGACGCAGGTGGCGATTGCTGCTGCCGCCGACGGCATCCCCACCATCGGGCCAGTGTTGGGCAACCTGCTGGCCCTGCTGGCGCGGTTCGGTGGCGCGCGGCGCGTGCTCGATCTGGGCGCCGGCAACGGCTACTCGACCCTGTATCTGGCCGACGGCATGGCCGGCGAGGGCGAAATCGTGGCCCTCGAAAGCGATCCGCGCCGGGCCGTGGCAGCCCGCCAGAACCTGGTCGGCTGCCGCGTCAGGACCAGCGTGCTGATCGGCGCCGCGCAGGAAGTACTGCCGGGCCTGGTGGCCCCGTTCGACCTGATTCTGCTGGACATCGACAAGGCCGACTACCTGTACGCGCTGGATCACTGCGCCCGTCTGCTGCGCCCCGGCGGCCTGCTGGTGGCCGACAACACCGGCTTTGTGGATGCCGAGCCGTTCAACGCCGCGCTGGCCGCCGATCAACGCTTTCGCAGCGTGAACCTGCTGTGCCTGCTGCCGGGGCACAGCCCGGAGCAGGACGGCGTGGCGCTGGCCGTGCGCCTGTAAGCGATCGCGGCGCGGCATGTGCCTGCTGGTGCTGGCCTGGCGCGTGCTGGAAGACTGCCCGCTGCTGCTGGCGGCCAACCGGGACGAACTGTACGAGCGCCCGGCCGCGCCGGCGCAGTTCTGGCCCGAGGCGCCGCAGCTGCTGGCCGGTCGCGACCTGCTGGCCGGCGGCACCTGGCTTGGCGTGACCCGCGACGGGCGCTTTGCCGCCGTGACCAATTACCGCGAGGCGCGGACCGTCAACCCGCCACCGCGCTCGCGCGGCGCACTGGCGCGCGATTACCTGCTGGGCGGGACCAGTGCCGACGAGTATGTGCAGTCGCTGCCGGCGCACGCGGCCGACTACGCCGGCTTCAACCTGCTGTGCGGCGACCGTCAGTCGCTGTGGTGGTACAGCAATCGGGGCGACCCACCGCGGCACCTGCCGCCGGGCATCTACGGCCTCTCGAACCACCTGCTGGACACGCCGTGGCCCAAGGTGCAAGCCAGCAAGGCGGCGCTAGCCAGCCTATGTGCCGACGGCGCCGCGTCCACCAGCGCACTGCTGGACCTGCTGCAGGACCGGCGTACCCATCCGGCAGCCGCCGATCCGGCCATTGGGCTCGATAGCGCCCTGGCGCAGGCACTGTCGGCCATCTTCATAGAAACCCCGCGCTACGGCACCCGCTGCTCGACCGTGCTGCGGATCAGCGCCGACGCACGGGTGGAGTTGGTCGAACGCCGCCACGCACCCGAACGCGGCGAGTCGCAGTTTCGTTTTCCGCTGCAAGAATCGAGGGCACACCCAGCATGAGCATCTGGCGTCCCGGCCTGACGGTCGAACAACTGAACGCGCCGCGCATCGGCGGCAGCATGGCCTGGCATCTTGGCGTGCGCTTTATCGAGGTCGGCCCGGATTACCTGCGGGCGACCATGCCGGTCAACGAATTCACCCGCCAGCCGGCCGGCATCCTGCACGGCGGCGCCAACGTGGTACTGGCCGAGACCATCGGCTCGGTCGCGTCCGGCGTGCTGGCCGGGCACGAGGGCCTGCGCCACGTCGGCCTGGAAGTGAACGCAAACCACCTGCGCAGCGTGGCCGACGGCCTGGTGACGGCCACCGTGCGCCCCATCCACACCGGCAGAACCACGCAAGTCTGGGACATCCGGATCGAGGACGAGGCGGGTAGAATCAGCTGCGTGTCCCGCCTCACCGTGATGACCATAGGTGCGCGCTGAGGCCGATGCCGTTTTCCATCCCCCACTTCCGAGGAGCGCTCCATGAGCATCAAAGTAGGCGACAAGATTCCCTCCGTGACCCTGACGCAGATGACTGCCGAAGGCCCGAAGCCGGTTTCCACCGACGACGTGTTCGCCGGCAAGAAGGTCGTGCTGTTCGCCGTGCCGGGCGCCTTCACGCCCCTGTGCTCTGGCCAGCACCTGCCCGGCTACGTGAAGCTGGCCGACCAGTTCAAGGCCAAGGGCGTGGACCAGATCGTGTGCGTATCGGTCAACGACGCGTTCGTGATGGGCGCCTGGGCCAAGGACCAGCAGGTCGGCGACAAGGTGCTGCTGCTGGCCGACGGCAATGCCGATTTCGCCAAGGCCATGGGCCTGGAGCTGGACGGCAGCGGCTTTGGCATGGGCAAGCGCTCGCAGCGCTATGCGCTGATCGCCGAAGACGGCGTGGTCAAGCACCTGGGCGTCGAGGAAGGCCGCACCTTCGAGGCCAGCAAGGCCGAGACGATTCTGGCGGCACTGTAAGCAAGACGGCCGGGCTGCACGGCGCTGCCGTGCAGCCCGCAGCCGGTCGGCGCCTGCAACGGGCGTCGCCGTGATCGAACACCACAAAAAACGCACCCGGCCCATCGGGCGAGGAGACGCCATGGATTTCGCCTTCACTGAAGATCAGCTCGCCATCCGCGAGGCAGTCAGCCGCTACGGTTCCGAGCGCCTGGCGCCCGGCTACCTGCAGCGCGAGAAGACCGGCTTCGAGCCCGGGCTGATCCAGGAGATGGGCAGCCTGGGCTACATCGCCCCGGAAATGCCGCAGGACATGGGCGGTGCCGGGCTGGACGCCGTCACCGCGGGCGTGATCGTGGAGGAAATCGCCTACCACGACTTCAACGCCTCCTACGTGCAGCTGATGGGCTCGCTGTGCGCCACCATCCTCACCCGCCACGCGCAACCGGACCTGGCGCGCGCGGTGGTGGGACAAATCTGCCGCGGCGAAATCCTGGTCGGCCTCGGCCTGACCGAGCCGGGCGGTGGCTCGGACGCGGCGAACCTGAAACTGCGCGCCACCCGCAAGGGCGATGTCTACGTCCTGAAGGGCGAAAAAGCCTCGGCCTCGTTCGCCGCCCACATGCACAAGATGGTCGTTTTCGCCCGCACCGGCAGCCAGGAAGATCGCGCCAGGGGCATCAGCGCCTTTCTGGTCGACATGGACAGCCCCGGCATCAGCCGCCTGCCGTATGACGATCTGGGCACCCGTCCGGTCGGCCGCGGCTCGGTGTTCTTCGACGACGTGGAAGTGCCGGCCAGCCGCATGCTGGGCGACGAGAACCGCGGCTTCGGGCAGGTCATGGCCGGCTTCGACTACAGCCGCGGCCTGATCGGCCTGCAGTGCCTGGGCGCCGCCCGGGCGTCGCTGGAGGAAACCTGGGCCTACGTCACCGAGCGCGAGGCCTTCGGCCGGCCGCTGGCCAAGTTCCAGGGCGTCACCGAACCGCTGGCCGAGTTCGAGACCCTGATGGAAGCCTGCCGCCTGCTGTGCTTCAAGACCCTGTGGCTGCGCGACCGCGGCCTGCCGCACACGTCCGAGGCAGCCATGGTCAAGTGGTGGGCGCCCAAGCTGGCCTTCGATGTCATCCACCAGTGCCTGATCACCAACGGCCACTACGGCTACAGCACCGACCTGCCGCACCAGCAGCGCCTGCGGGACGTGCTGGGCCTGCAGATCGGCGACGGCACGGCGCAGATCCAGAAGATGATCATCTCGCGCGAGAAGGTCGGCCGCGTGGCGGTGCCCTATGCCTGAGGCGACCGCGGATTCGGGCACCGTCGTCGCCGTCAGCCGCCACGGCGCGACGATCGTCCTGGAACTGGCCCGGCCGGAAAAATTCAATTGCCTGAGCAGCGCCGTGCACCGGGCCATCGAGGCCGCGCTCGATGCGGCCGAAGCGAACCCTGCCTGCCGGGCGCTGCTGATCGCCGCCCAGGGCAAGCACTTTTGCACCGGCGCCGATCTGGCCGAGGTGCAGGCCCTGCGCGCCGCCGGCCGCTTCGACGAATTCATCGCGCTCGGCCACCGCGTTTTGTGCCGGCTGGAGGCCTCGCCGCTGCCGGTGATCATCGCCGTGCAAGGCCTGTGCCTGGCCGGCGGCCTCGAACTGGCGCTGGCCGGCGACCTCATCCTCGCCGCCGAGGGCGCCAAGCTTGGTGACCAACACGCGCAGTTCGGACTGGTACCCGGCTGGGGCGGCAGCCAGCGTTTGCCGCGGCGGGTCGGCCAGGCGCGCGCGCTCGATCTGATGTTCTCCGCCCGCTGGCTGGCAGCGAACGAGGCGCAGGACTGGGGCCTGGTGGCACAGGTCATCCCGGACGCCGAGCTGCGCGAACGGGCGCTGGATTACTGCATCACGCTCGCCACCCGCAGCCGCCCGGGCCTGGCGGCCATGAAGCGCCTGGCCCGCGCCGGCGCCGATCTGCCGCTGGCCGACGCGCTGGCGCTGGAACAACGCCTGGCCCTGGAAGCCATGGCCGGGCCGGATGTGGACGAGGGCCTGGCGGCTTTCGGCGAGCGGCGCCCGCCACGATTCCGCTGAACAGGGCGCTGACTCGGCGGCGCCGGTCTCGATCCAACAAATTGCCGACGTGCCCGCGGTGTTCGTGGGTGACCAACTGGCCATCAGGATTCCGATGAAACGGGTGCACGGGATCGCCGCCACCATGTTCGCCGCCTTGGCTGCGGCGACCCTGCTCGATGCAGGCCGGGCGGTGGGTTTTTGACAGGACGGGACGATGCACACCGACAAGCGGTCCGACTGGACGCACGAGCACGCTTTCGACCCGCACAGCGCGGCGGCCGAGCGCGGCACGCAGCGGGTGATGTGGATCACCGCCGCGACGATGGTGATCGAGATCACCGCCGGCTGGTGGTTCAACTCCATGGCCCTGCTGGCCGACGGCTGGCACATGAGCTCCCATGCCGTGGCCATCGGCCTGTCGGCGATGGCGTATGCGATGGCGCGGCGCTACGCCAAGGACCCGCGCTTCGCCTTCGGCACCTGGAAGATCGAGGTACTGGGCGGTTTCGCCAGCGCCATCTTCCTGATCGGCGTTGCCGCCCTGATGGTGTTCGGGTCAGTCGAGCGAATCTTCTCCCCGCAACCGATCCGCTACCAGGAGGCCGTCGTCATCGCCGTGCTGGGCCTGGCGGTCAACATCGTCTGCGCGGTGATCCTCGGCCAGGCCGAGCATCACGATCATGGGCACGGACACGCGCCTGCACACGGCCATGCCGATCATCACGACCTGAACCTGAAAGCCGCCTATGTGCACGTCCTGGCGGACGCCGCCACCTCGATACTGGCCATCGTGGCGCTGGTCGGCGGCTGGTTCTACGGGTGGTCATGGCTGGATCCGGTCATGGGCATCGTCGGTGCCGTGCTGGTCGCCGTCTGGGCCAAGGGCCTGATCGTGCAGACCGGCACAGTGCTGCTGGACCGGGAAATGGACCACGCGGTGGTCGACGAAATCCGGCAGGCCGTCGAAACCGGGCCCGGCGCGGACCAGACGCGCATCACCGACCTGCACGTGTGGCGGGTCGGCAATCAGGTCTACTCCTGTGCGCTGACGGTGGTGACCCACGACGCGTCATTGACCCCGACCGACATTCGCCAGCGTCTGGCCGTGCATGAGGAAATCGTCCACTCGACGATCGAGATTCATCTGTGCCCGGACCCGGAGCCCGCGCTCGTCGAGCGTTGAAGCGGTCGCCCACACCTGCGGCACGGGCTCGCGGTTGTTTTGCCAACCGGCACCGGGGCCGGCGCGCTCATCAGGTGCTGCGGATCGCCGCCGGCGAGCTTGCGCGTTCTTGGGCGCCCGCCGAGCACCTTGGTAACCGAGAGCTGCCTGCCGGTACCTCATCCCTGGCCGGGTTTTGACGCTCACGCAAGCCCGTTCACATGCTCCGGACCTGCAAGCGCCGCAGCACGGCCTTCTCCGCTTCCACCGCCAGGAACTTGCCCAGCCCCAGGGCAAGAATCACCGACCAGGAAACCCCATCCAGCGCGGCGGTGCCGAACAATTGCTGCATCGGCGGGGCATAGGTAAACAGGAGCTGGAAAGCAACCAACAGCACGGCCATCCACAGGGCCACCGGGTTGCCGGTGAGGATGTCCCGGGTCAAGGCGCTGGCCGTGAAGCGGCGCACATTGAACAGGTACACCAGCTCGCCAAAGACCAGCATGTTCACGGCCGCTGTGCGCGCCATCTCAACGCTGTTGCCGCGCGCCAGTTCCCACTCGAACACGGCGAAGGTGACAGCGATCATCAGCAGGCTCACGTAGGCGATGCGCGCGGCCAGCACGCGCGTGATCAAGGGCTCCGAGGGCCGGCGCGGCGGTCGGCGCATCACGCCCGGCTCGGCCGGCTCGAAGGCCAGCGCCAGAGCCAAGGTCACCGCCGTGACCGTGTTCACCCACAGAATCTGGCCGGCAGTGACCGGCAACGCCAACCCGGCGAAGACCGCCAACAGGATCACGCCCGCCTCTCCGCCGTTGGTGGGCAGCATGAACAGCAGCGATTTCTTGATGTTGTCGAACACCACGCGGCCCTGGCGCACGGCGCGGGCGATGGTGGCGAAATTGTCGTCGGTGAGCACCAGATCGGCGGCTTCGCGAGCGGCATCGGTGCCCTTTTGCCCCATGGCCACGCCGATATTGGCGGCCTTGAGCGCCGGGGCATCGTTGACGCCATCGCCGGTCATGGCCACCAGCTCGCCCTGGGCCTGCAGGGCAGCCACCAGGCGCAGCTTGTGCTCCGGGCTGGCGCGGGCGAACACGTCGTTTTCGAGGACCACACGCTGCAGTGCCACCTCGTCCAGCCCAGCCACGGCATCGCCCGTGACGGCCCGATCGGCGTTCAGTCCCAGTTGCCGGCCGATGGCCGCCGCCGTGACGGCGTGGTCGCCGGTGATCATCTTGACCCGCACCCCGGCGCGCTGGCAGTCGGCCACGGCCACGATGGCTTCCTCACGCGGCGGATCGATCAGGCCTACCAGCCCCAGCAGGGTGAAACGCCGGCTGATGTCGATCATGGCCAGCGCCGTGGTGCCCGCCGGCATATCGCACGAGGCCAGCGCCAGCACACGCTGTCCCGCACCGGCGGCATCTTCCATGCGCGCCTCCCAGGCAGCCCGATCGAGCGGCTGGCCGCTGGCATCCTGCTCGCACAGATCCAGCACACACTCGGGCGCGCCCTTGAGCAGCACGAAGGCGCGGCCGGCGTGGTCGTGATGCAGCGTGGCCATGAAACGGTGTTCCGACTCGAACGGAATCGCGTCGACCCGCGGCCAGGTCGCGGCAGCTTCGAGCGGATCCAGCCCGGCCTTGCAGGCAAGCGTGAGCAAGGCCCCTTCGGTGGGATCGCCCACCAGCTGCCAACCGCCGGTCGCATCGTGCCCGAGCCGGGCGTCGTTGCAGAGCAGGGCGCAGCGGGACAGGCCTTGCAGCAGCCCGTCCTGCGCGGCGTCCACGCTCACGCCCTGTCGATGAAAGCCGCCTTCGGGCGCATAACCGGCGCCGGTCACTTGCAGCGTATGCGTCGGCAGCATGACCTGCACGGCGGTCATCTCGTTGCGGGTCAGCGTGCCGGTTTTGTCGGAACAGATGACCGTGACCGACCCCAGTGTCTCCACCGCCGGCAGCCGTCGCACGATGGCATTGTTGCGCGCCATCACGCGCGTGCCGATGGCCAGGACGATGGTGACGATGGCCGGCAGCCCCTCCGGAATGGCCGCCACCGCCAATGCCACCACGGCCAGGAAAACCTCCAGCGCCGGCAGGCCGCGAACGAAATGCCCGAACAGAAACGTCACCAGCCCCACCGTCAGGATGAACAGCGTGATCTGGCGGGCGAACTGATCGAGGCGCCGGGTCAGCGGCGTGGCCAGCGCCTGCACCTCGCCGACCAGCGTGCCGATGTGGCCCATCTGCGTGTGCTGGCCGGTGGCGACCACCACGCCGTGCGCCTGGCCGACGCTGACCACGGTGCCGGCATGGGCCATGCAGGAGCGATCGCCGATGGGCGCGGCGCCGGCCACCGGTTCCGTGCCCTTCGCCACGGGTACCGACTCGCCGGTCAGGGCCGCTTCGTTGACGTGCAGGTTCCTGACACGCAAAAGCCGCAGGTCGGCCGGCACCCGGGCGCCGGATTCCAGCAGCACGATGTCGCCCGGCACCAGCAGGGCAGCGTCGATCTCGTCGCGCTCGCCCTCGCGCAACACCATGGCGCGACTGGCCAGCATGGCGCTGACTGCCTCCAGCGCCTTCTGCGCCCGGCCTTCCTGAACGAAGCCGATGACGGCATTGATGAGCACCACCCCGGCAATCACCGCCGCGTCCACATGGTCTTCGAGCGCGAAAGTGACGGCGCCGGCCACCAGCAGCACGTACAACAGGGGGTTGTGAAACTGCAGGACAAAGCGCAGCCAGGGCCCGCGTTGCCTGGGCGCCGGCAGGCTGTTGCGACCGTATCGCTCAAGACGCCGGGCGGCCTCGTGCTGGCCGAGGCCGCTGCTGGCGCTGCTGGACAGCGCCTGCAAGACCTCGGCGCAGTGCATGACGTGCCAGGCGGGCGCGTCGGTATCGGCTGAAGGATGGGCTGGTTCATCGGGCGGCGGCGGCGGCCTCGCCCGCGGGTCGAGGTGCAAGGCCGCCTTCACCAGCAGGTGCGCGCTGACCGGCGCGCTGATGAACAGAAACAGCGTGATCAACAGCTCGTGCAGGCTCAGCGTCGACCCGCGCAGGCTCAGGTGCAGGCTCGAGCCGATCAATATGCTGCCCACGCCCAGCGTGGTGGCCTTGGTTGGGCCGTGCACGCGTTTGTAGAAATCCGACAGCTTGAGCAGGCCAAACGAGCCGATCAGCGCGAAGCCGCCGCCGACCAGCAACAGACCGGCGATGAGGTAATCGGCCAGCAGGCTCATTCGATGATGTCCCGACGCAGCACATAGCGCGACAGCGCCACCGTGCCGATGAAACCCAGCAGCGCGATCACCAGTGCCACCTCGAAATACACGTCGGTACCCAGATGAATGCCCAGCAGCACCAGCAGCGCCAGCGCATTGATGTAGAGCGTGTCCAGCGCCAGGATGCGGTCCGGCAGGGCCGGGCCACGCACCGCACGCCACAGGTTCAGCGCCATGGCCAGCGCCAGCATGCCGGCCGCCAGCGGCAGCGCGTAGTCCAGCGGATTCACGTGAAAATCTCCATCAGTGGGCGTTCATAGCGCTGTTTGATGCTCGCCGCCAGCGCCGCGGGATCGTCGCAGTTGAAGGCATGCACCAGCAGATACCGCCGGTCGGCGCTCAGGTCCGAGGACACGGTGCCCGGCGTCAGGGTGATGATGCCGGCCAGGGCGGCAATGCCATGGGGGTCGCGGATGTCGAGCGGCAACCACACGAAGCGGGGTCGCAATTCCGACTCCGGCCCGAGGATGCGGCGGGCCACCTCAATGTTGGCCAGCACGATGTCCACCAGCACCACCACCAGCAGGCGCGCCGCCCGCAGCGGGCGGCGCAGGCGGGCCCGCTCGGGGCGCAGGCGGTCGGTCAGCAGCGGCAGCGCCAGCGCCAGCAGCGCGCCCAGCAGCGCCTGGCCGGGCGCCAGCGTGTCGTTCAGCAGCAACCAGATCAGCAGCAGCGCGACGCTGAGCAGCGGCGAGGGCAGCAGACGCCTCATGGCTGGCCACCCGCGCGCGACACCGGGCGGGCGCCCAGCACCGCCTCGACGTAATCCGTCGGCACCAGCAACTGCTGCGCACCGGCCTCGGCAAACCGCAGCACTGGCGCCGCCAGCACCGCCAGCAGCACGCCGCCAGCCAGCAGGCCAAACACCGGGACCATTGCCAGCATGCCATGCCGCGGACCCTCCTGCGCCGGCGAAACCTTCCAGAACAGGCGACTGCCGGCGCGGCTGAAGGCGATCAGCGCCGCGAACCCGGACAGCAGCAGCACGGCCCACACCGCAAAACCGCCGACCTGGCCGAGCGCGCCGCGCAGGATCAGCAGCTTGCCGACGAAGCCCGAAAACGGCGGCAGACCGGCCAGGGTGGCGCCGGCCAGCAGGAACATTCCGCCCAGTAGTACCGGCTGGCGCACCGCCGGACCGCCGACCAGCGCACCGGCCTGATCGCCGCGCTGGCGGGCGATCAGCTCGGCAAGCAGAAACAGCGCCGCCACCGCCAGCGTGGTCTGCGGCAGGTAATAGAGCGCCGCCACCAGCGCCTGATCGCCGGACACGCCCACCGCGGCCAGCAAGGTGCCCGCCGATGCCATCGTGAGATAACCGGCCAGGCGTGGCAGGCTGCCGGCACTGAGCGCGCCCAGGCTTGCCAGCGCCAGGGTCGCCAGGCCCAGCGGCAGCAGCAGCGGCGCGGCCACGGCCAGGCGCTCGCCGACGAAAATCAGCGTGAACACACGCACGATGGCATACACGCCGACCTTGGTCATGATCGCGAACAGTGCCGCCACCGGCGCGCTGGCCGCGCTGTAGGTAGTCGGCAGCCACAGCCCCAGCGGCAGCACGGCGGCCTTCAGACCGAACACCACCAGCAGCAGCAGGCCGGCGACCTGCAGCAGGCCGACATCGGCGTCGGGCGCCTGCGCCACCTTGACGGCCAGGTCGGCCATGTTCAGCGTTCCGGTCACGCCATACAGCAGGCTGACGCCAAGCAGGAACAGCGCCGAACCGACCAGGTTCAGTGTCACGAAATGCAGGCTGGCATGCAGCCGTCGCCGGCCGCCCCCGTGCAGCAGCAGCCCATAGGAGGCAATCAGCAGCACTTCGAAGAACACGAACAGGTTGAACAGGTCGGCGGTCAGGAAAGCGCCGTTCAGGCCCATCACCTGCATCTGGAACAGTGGATGAAAATGCGCGCCACGCCGGTGCCAGTGCGCCGCCGCCGCCAGCAGGCTGGCCAGCGCCAGCGCTGCCGTCAGCGTCAGCATCAGCGCCGCCAGACGGTCCACCGCCAGCACGATGCCAAACGGCGCCTGCCAGTTGCCTAGCAGGTAGGCCATCACCCCGCCATCGGCCGCGCGCCCCAACAGGCCGACGCAGATCACCAGCAGCGCAGCGGTCGCCAGCAGATTGACCGGCAACTGCCAGGCCGGACGCCAGCGTTCCAGCACCAGCAGCAGCACAGCCGCGAACAAGGGCAACAGGATCGGCGCGATCGGCCAGTGGCTCATTGCGGCTCCTGCCGCCCGGCATCGACGTGGTCATCGTCGCCGGCGCGTCGGGCAGCCAGGGCAATCGCCACCAGCAGCGCCGTCATGCCGAAACTGATCACGATGGCGGTCAGCACCAGCGCCTGCGGCAGCGGGTCGGCGTACTGTGCGAGCGTGGTCGCGGTATCCGGCGCCAGGATGGGCGGTCGGTTCACCGCCAGTCGTCCGGTGGCGAAGATGAACAGGTTCACCGCGTACGACAGCAGCGTGAGCCCCAGGATCAGGTCGAAACTGCGCGCGCGCAGCACCAGGTACACCCCGCAGGCGGCGAACAGGCCAACGCCCAGTGCGAGCATCAGCTCCAGGGACATCAACGTGCACCCCGCGGTTGCCGGCGCGCCAGACTGAGCAGCGCCAGCAGGGTGGCGCCCACCACCACGGCAAACACACCCAGATCGAAGGCCATGGCACTGGCCAGCGGCAGCTCGCCCAGCAGCGGCAGCACCGGATGAGCCGTGGCGCTGGTCAGGAACGGGTGTCCGAACAGCCAGGCGGCGACACCGGTCAGTCCGGCCAGCAGCAGGCCACCGGCGATCCACACCTCAAACCCGGTATGCAGCCGGGCGTCGACCCAGGCGCTGCCGCGCGCCAGGTACTGCACCAGCAGCGCCAGCGCCAGCACCAGGCCGGCGATGAAGCCGCCGCCGGGCAGGTTGTGTCCACGCAGCAGCAGGAATACCGCCACTGCGCTCGCCAGCGGCAGCAGCAGGCCCGACAGCAGCGTCAGCAGCAGCGGATGACGGTCGCTTGCCAGCCCTGCCTGCGGCCGCGGCGCCCAGCCCAGACGGCGCAATACGGCGTGGACGATCAGCCCGGCCAGCGCCAGCACGGCGATCTCGCCGAGCGTGTCGAAGCCGCGGAAGTCGACGATGATCACGTTCACGACATTGCGGCCACCGCCCAGCGGATAGGCCTGGCCGAGGAAATACTCGGATATCGACGTCGTCGGCCGCGTGAGCACGCCGTACAGCAATGCCGCCACCCCGCTGCCGGCCAGCAGGGCGATGCCGGCGTCGCGCAGCCGCCGGGCCACCGGCTCGGCCGGCGCGTCGTGCGGCAGGCGGCCCAGCGCCAGCAACAGCAGCAGCAGGCTCGCCATCTCGATCAGGATCTGCGTCAGCGCCAGGTCGGGTGCCGACAGGCACACGAAGGCCAGCCCCACCACCAGCCCGGCGATGCCCAGCAGGATCACGGCCACCAGTCGCTGGCGGTGCAGCACCGTCGCGATCACCGCCGCCAGCAGACCCACCAGCCAGATCAGGGCGATGATCGGCGGCATTGCCTGGCCCGCCACAGCGCCCGGCTGATAGCCATGCCGCCACAGCGGCCAGGCCCCAGCGGCAATGGCGGCGAGCAGCAACAGCGCCATGTAACGGCCCAGCCGGCCATCGTCGACCCACCGCGTGACCCGCCCGGCGCCGGCCAGCACCCCGGCCAGCAGCCGCTCGAAGGCCGCCTTGCCACTGTAGGCGGTCAGCTCCAGCGTGTGCATGTCCACCCAGCGATGCAGGCCTACATACACCGCCACACCGCCGACCAGCGCCAGCACGCTCATCATCAGGGGCAGGTTCAGGCCGTGCCATACGCCAAGACTGTAGGGCGGCAACTCACCGCCGTATGCCGCGCCGGCAGCCAGATGGAGCAAGGGCGCCACGGTCAGCCCCGGCAGCACGCCGACCAGCAGACACACCAACACCAGCAGCTCGACCGGCACGCGCATCCAGCGCGGCGGCTCGTGCGGCGTGCGCGGCAGATCGACGGCCGTGCCATTGAAGAACACGTCATGGATGAAGCGCACCGAGTAGGCAACGCTGAACAATCCGGCCAGCGTTGCCACCGCCGGCAGCGCCCAGGCCAGCGCGCCGCGCTCGCCAAGCAACAGCGTTTCGGCAAAGAACATTTCCTTGGACAGGAAGCCGTTGAGCAAGGGCACGCCGGCCATGGCCGCCGCCGCCGTCATGGCCAGCGTGGCGGTATGCGGCATGTAGCGATACAGCCCGTGCAGGCGGCGCATGTCGCGGCTGCCGCACTCGTGGTCGATGATGCCGGCGGCCATGAACAGCGAGGCCTTGAAGGTGGCGTGATTGATGATGTGAAACACCCCGGCCACCACCGCCAGCGGCCGATCAAGGCCGAACAACAGCGTGATCAGGCCCAGGTGACTGATGGTGGAATACGCCAGCAGGCCCTTGATGTCATGCTGGAACAGCGCCAGCACGGCGCCCAGCAGCAGCGTTGCCACCCCGGCCGCGCTGACCAGATAGAACCAGGCATCCGAGCCGCCGAGCGCCGGATACAGCCGTGCCAGCAGGAACACGCCGGCCTTGACCAGCGTCGCCGAGTGCAGATAGGCCGACACCGGCGTCGGCGCGGCCATGGCCTGCGGCAGCCAGAAATGAAACGGGAACTGCGCCGACTTGGTGAAGGCGCCCAGCAGCACCAGCACCAGCGCC
Source organism: Immundisolibacter sp. (assembly GCF_014359565.1). NCBI lineage: Bacteria > Pseudomonadati > Pseudomonadota > Gammaproteobacteria > Immundisolibacterales > Immundisolibacteraceae > Immundisolibacter > Immundisolibacter sp. The sequence continues at coordinate 345,309 of NZ_JACIZD010000002.1, forward strand.
GGCAGGTAATAGGGATGAGCATGCAGCGCCGGGCCGGCGGCCAGCACCGTGTCCAGATCGTAGGAGCCGACGGCCGAGCCGATCAGCGCCACCCCGGCCAGCAGCGCCAGACCGCCACCGCCGGTAATGGCCAGCGCCATACGTGCACCCTGCCGGGCGTCGGCGCGGCGCGACCAGAAGCCGATCAGCAGGAACGAGCTGAGCCCGGTCAGCTCCCAGAACACCACCAGCAGGATCAGATTATCGGCCAGCACCACGCCCTGCATGGCGCCCATGAAGGTCAGCAGCAGGCCATAGAAACGGGCGAACGGCTCGCCCTCGGCCAGGTAATAGCGCGCATACAGCACGATCACCAAGCCGATGCCCAGCACCAGGCCGGCGAACATCAGTGCCAGGCCGTCCAGCCGGAAGCCGAAGTTCACCCCGAGCGTCGGCAACCACCGCCAGCTGACGCGCACGATGTCACCGCCGGCCGCCGCCGGCACACTGGCGGCCAGCGCGGCGATGGCCAGCGCCACTACCGCCCCGGCCAGCCAGGCGCAGCGGTCGCGCGCGCCGTTGCGCTGCCCGAACAGTAGCGCGGCGCCCAGCCAGGGCAGCAGCGCGGCTGCCAGCAGGGTCATCGGCATGGCGCTGTCGGGGAATGCGGGTGGATCATCGGCGATTTACGTCGAGTGGCCGGCAATCGTATCGTGCCGATCCGGTCGCCGCCTACCCGCCGGCCGTCAGGCGCGTCGCGACCAGGCCTCGCTGAGCACCAGCATCGCAACGGCACCGCCGATCAGCGCCAGCCCCCCGGTGTTGGTGGCCGACAGCGGCTCGCCCAGCCACCAGGCGCCGGCCAGCATGCCGACCAGCGGCGTTGCCAGCGAGCCGATGGACGTGGTCACCGCCGGCAGCGCGCGGGTAACGGTCAGCAGGATCCAGAAGCAGAACCCGCTGGTCAGCGGCCCGTTGTAGGCCAGGATGGCGATCGACTCGGGTGTCCAGCGAATCGCGGCATTCGGCTCGAACATGATGGCCAGCGGTGCCAGCAGCAGCACCGCCACGGTCTGCTGCCAGGGCAGCAGCGACAGGGACGTGCCGACCCAGCGGTGAGTGCGCACATGCACGATCTGCAGCGCCCACAGTGCGGCCCCGAACAGCAGCAGGCCATTGCCCAGCAGCACCCGCCGATCGCCCCAGTCGAAGCCGACCGGGTTGAACAGCACCGCCACGCCGGCCAGACCCAGCACGAAGCCGGCAATCTTGCCGCCGCTGAGACGCTCCTTGAGCACCCACACCGACAGCGGCAGCACCCACAACGGCGTGGTGTAGGCCAGGATCGCCGCCCGCCCGGAACCGACGAAGCGCAGCCCGAGGAGGCTCAGCACCATGAACGTGCCCATCTGGATCAGGCCGATGCTGAGCACGATCGGCCAGTCCTGGCGCGCCGGCCGGCGCAGCTCGCCGGCCAGCGCGGCCACGGCAAACATGGTCACGGCCCCCAGCGCCATGCGCAGCAGGGCGAAGTGAAACGGCGGGAAGTAGTCCAGACCGACCTTCATCACCGGCCAGTTGACACCCCACAGCACGACCATCAGCACGAACAGGCCGGCGGCGGTGCGCGGCGACACCGCCGCGCTCGACTGCACCATCAGCCGCTGGCCGCGATGAAGCGGTCCAGCGGCTGGCCGTTGTCGGCAAACCACACCGGCAGCATCGTCAGGCGCTTGAAGTAATGCGCCACGTCGAGCTCGTCGGTGACGCCGATGCCGCCGTGCAGCTGCACCGCCGTCTGCCCGACCAGCCGACCGGCCTCGGCGCAGAACTGGCGCGCCGCGGCCACCAGGCGCTGGCGTTCCGGCGCCGGGGAATCGGCCTTGAGCGCCGCCGCGAGCGTGATCGAGCGCGCCTGCTCGGTGGCCATGTACATGTCCACCAGCGCGTGCTGCAGCACCTGAAAGTCGCCGATCTTGCGCCCGAACTGCTCGCGCGTGCGCAGGTACTCGGCGGTACGGTCGATCAGCGCCTGCATGCAGCCGAGCGCCTCGGCGCAGCCGGCGATGGCGGCCACATCGAGCAGCCCGTCGAGCAGTGCAAAACCGCTTGTCGCCTCGCCCAGCAGCGCATCGTCGCCCAGCTCCACGCGGTCCAGCGTGATCTCGGCCGCCCGCAGGCCGTCGATGGTGGCGTAGCCGCGGCGCTTCACGCCGTAGGCCTTGGCCGGCACCAGGAACAGCCCGATGCCGCCCGGCGCATCGTGGGCGCCGTGGCTGCGCGCACTCACCACCAGCGTGTCGGCACTGGCGCCGTGCAGCACCACCGCCTTGCGGCCAGACAGCTGCCAGCCGCCGGTCACCTTCCTGGCCTGCGTCACCACGTGCAGCGCGCCCGGCCGGCCGCCGGTCTCGGTGCTGGCCAGGGCAAGCATGCGCGTGCCGGCCATCACGCCGGGCAGCACGGCCTCCTTTTGCGCCTGGCTGCCGCCGCGCTCCACGGCCAGCCCGCCCAGCACGGTGGCCAGGTACGGTTCCACCACCAGACCGCGGCCGAACACCTCGAACAGGATGGCCAGATCCGCCACCGTGCCGCCGAAGCCGCCGCTATCTTCCGCAAACGGCAGGCCGAGCCAGCCCAGCTCGGCGAAGGTCCGCCAGTGCGCCGGGCTGAAGCCGGGTTCGGCCGCGATGATCGCGCGGCGCTGCTCGAAGCCGTAGTCGCGCTCGACGAAGCGCTCGGCCTGTTCCTTCAGCAGTTGCTGGAATTCCGACAGGGCAAAGTCCATGACTGATGCTTCCGTTTGATGCGCCTGAACATTCCGTGCCTGGAATTTTCAGGCTCGCTGCGGCGCGGGACAGCCCTTACAGGCCGAACACCGCCTTGGCGATGATGTTCTTCTGGATCTCGTTCGAGCCGCCGTAGATGGAGGTCTTGCGGGCGTCGAAGTAGCTCGCCGCCAGCGGCGCCGCATAGTCGGAACCGATGGGCGGCTCATCGCCCCCCCAGCCGTGCTTGAGCACCGCGACGTCGTACGGCAGCGCATACGGCCCCACCGCCTGCATCAGCAGTTCCGTGATGGCCTGCTGGATTTGCGTGCCGCGCACCTTGAGCAAGGACGCCTGCGGCCCCGGCGCGTGACCGGCGGCTTCTTCCCACAGCGCGCGCAGGTCCGTGTACTCCAGCGCCAGCAGATCGATTTCGATCCGCGCCAGCTGGTCCGCGAAACGCGGATCGACCAGCAGCCGGCGCTCGGCAGCGATACGCTTCAGGCGCCGCAGCTGCTGCTTGCTGCGCGCCACGCCGGCAATGTTGCTGCGCTCGTGCCCGAGCAGGAACTTGGCGATGGTCCAGCCCTGGCCCTCGCCGCCGACCAGACAGTCGGCCGGCACGAACACATCCTCCAGGAACACCTGGTTGACCACATGCAGGCCGTCGATGGTGATGATCGGGCGCACGCTAACGCCCTTGCTGTGCATGTCGATCAGCAGAAAGGAAATGCCCTCCTGCTTCTTGCCGGTACTTGCGGTGCGCACCAACGCGAACATCCAGTTGGCGTAATGGGCGTAGGTGGTCCACATTTTGGTGCCGTTGACCCGGTAGCCGCCGTCCACCGGCTCGGCGCGCGTGCGCAGCGAGGCCAGATCGGAGCCGGCACCCGGCTCCGAGTAGCCCTGGCACCACCAGTCCTCGGAGGACAGGATGCGCGGCAGGAAACGCTGCTGCTGGGCCGGCGACCCAAAGGCCATCAGCACCGGCGCCAGCATCTTGAGGCCGAACGGCATGATGCGCGGCGTGTCCGCGGCCGCCAGCTCGTCCTCGAAAATGTAGCGGCGCGTCGCCGACCAGCCGCAGCCGCCGTGCTCCACCGGCCACGACGGCGCGATCCAGCCCTTGAGGTACAGCAGGCGCTGGAAGCGCACGTAATCGTCCTTGCCCAACGCCAGCCCCAGCTCCACCTTGCGGCGGATGTCGGCCGGGTACTGCGTCGCAAGAAACTCGCGCACCTGGGCGCGAAAGGCTTCGTCCTCGGGCGAGAAATCCAGATCCATGCCACTCCTCCTTGCGGTGACCGCGCGCGGCCCGCCGGGTCGCTGCCGGATTGTAGTGGCTGGTGCCGCCGATAGCCTCAGCGGAAGGACGCTTGCTTGATTGGGAGCGGGGCTCGCGCGATCAGTCGCCCGCGGTCAGATCGTCCAGAAACTCCGACCCCGGCACCACGCAGGTCACGAGCAGCTGCTCGCGTGCGCGCGTGGCCGCAACGTACAGCAGGTGCCGTTCCGTGCTGTAGACCTCTTCGAGGTCGGCACCGTCGGCGATCGACTCGATGCGCTGCTGGAGCGGAATCACCTCGTCGTCGCAGGCCATCACGGCCACCGCCCGAAACTCCAGACCTTTGGCCAGCGGCATTGTGCACAGCGCGGCGAAGCCCGCTTGCGTATCGACGCGCTCGTCGAGCTCACGCCAGGGTATCTGCGCCGCCGCCAGCGCTGCCGAGCGAAGCGAGGCCCGTCCGAATGGACTTCGTACTGCTCTTGCTATTGTCGCGGTGGGATATCCTTCCACTTAATGCGCTCATTTTCTGTTGACTCGAATCGCTCCGGGAGCTGCGGGTTTTGCTCCCGCAGCAGACCGCGCTTCTTTATCGATGGCAAATAGGTAAAGTAGCGAAATCCAAAGGGTAGCGTAATCGCTATCCACTTCCTACCGTTTGGTGAAACACCAACTCGGAATCCCCGAAGTCCCCAACTCAAACCTTGCCTTAACATAGCAATAACTCGGGGAGTGCAGCGTCGCTCTTGATCGTGACAACGTGCCGCTCCTCCACCTCCGCAGAGTTCGGCCCGATGAAGTAGGCATGATCGTCCCTTATCGGGTCGATGACATACCCGAGAGAATATACATTTGGGAAAAAGCTTCGCTGCGTAGCGCGGTCAGTTCCGCTAAAGAACGCACCGAGATTGGGGTGGCTGTGAAACCATCCCACTACCAATAGCCCGGCGTCCTTCCTCGGCAAAGCAGACGTCCAAACAGACGGATTCATATGCAACGAGACGCTAGTGCCCTCGTAGTTCTCCGATGGAACGGCCTCGATAACACAGATGATGGGAAACGGCATCGCTTCGCTGAGACGGCTGTTCGGCGCTGCTGCTGTGCCAAGCAGCAGCCCACCGCTTTCCTCGCGCCTTGTCGCAACGTGAGTGCGTATGGCCCGTCTGGCATCATCTGTAAACAGGACGAGCGGAGCTTGGGACAGCACTTGAGTAGCAAATAGTGCATCTAACAACGGCAGGCGGCTTAGCACCGTCGCAAGGTCACGCGGCTTGGCATCCGGTTCCACTGCCTTCCACTGAATCATGTGTTAACTGAAAAGGAATGCTTACATGCCGGGCAGGAAACACTGCCGCTTCTACCGCTGGGCAACCGCAGCTTCGTCTGGCACTTTGGGCACGGTACGATGACCCGCCCGTCTGGTGACGCTGGCGGAGCCCCTGACATGTCGGTCCATTTCATTGATGGGCCGCGCTTGGCTCCCGCCATTGGAAGCGTGTCAGTCGGGAAGTCAGCTGGGTGCTTCAACCGTGCGCGAATGTACCAACGGGCCGCCTCTCCGTTTGCAGCCGATGACGTGTTCACGATTGACTCGTCGAAAGCAAGAATCTTGAACAACCGCTGCGCCAATAAGTCAAGATATTCTGTGGCCAACCATTTTGAGCCAAGGCAGACACGACCGCTCATATAGACATTCGGGTTAAAAACCTTGGTGCTGATGGAGACAGAAGGTTCCTCAAAAGGGTAGCGGACACCGAGTTGGATAGTCGCGTCTACTTCCTGAAGCGCGTTCGATGGAAAGCTGTCGTCGCCAGCAGTGCGCACCGTGAGCCTCAGCTGTATCCGTGAGACTGGAATGCCTGATACTCGCGTGACCCGTATTCTGCCACCGGTAAGCTGTTCCAAGCTCTTGAGTTTCGCGACGTCCTCGTCGCGGCGGGCATTAAACGCACTCATTGCCGAACTATCCTTGGCCAGCAACGAGAACTGGCTGAACCTCTAGAACGTCGCCGTTCTGCACGCCTTGCGCCTCCAGGCTGCTTGCAGGCTGGACAGATTTTGTCGTGCGCGTGTTCACCAGCGAGTAATCGATGTCCTTAGGCAGAGACCAGTTGTCAACCGCAGCTTGAATGACGTCTGCCCCGGTATGTGAAACAGGGAGCGTTACCTCCGCTTTCCGTGCCTGGTCAGCCGTGCGAATGATTACGTTTATGTCAGTCATGGTCTCTCTCCATAAGCTCAACAATCACCTGCGTGCCCTCGTGAACAAAGAATGCAAACTTTCCTGGAAGCGGACGCCCGCTAAATCTTTCCATCAACTCGCTTACCGTGAACTGCTCACGAATTACTGCGAGGCGCTGCTTCAACCCGCAATTACTGCACATCGCGTGGGACTCATCGTAATTCGCTGCCAAATCGAAGACCGGAACACTAGGTCTGGATGAGCAGGTGGCACAGTGCGGTGTCTCCCATGAAACGAGAATGGGGTCACTGCACGTAACGGTTAGATCCGAAGCCGGCTGTGGCCAAGGAAGGCCGCTAGTGATGATCCGCTGAGCTTGAAGAATCGTCCGCCTCGGGAAGTGAGTGGCGCAACACGGGCAAGCCGGGTTCCTCGGCAGGATCGCCTTAGAGACATTGCTGGTGATAGTGTCCAGAAACACACGTCGAGCGCCACCTTCCATATCGTCTCGAAACGAATACAGAAGCAATGATGTAGCCATTGCTCCAGCGTAGCTTGCCGTGATGGCGGTAGTAGGAATTTTCCTTTCCTCATATGCCACCTTGCGAAGCCATCCACACGAGTAGCGGTCGGCCACTCGCTGGTAGGTTGAGGGTGGGAGGTTGCATTCAAAGCAGGCCGAGTCAGAATCTCGCATGAATGGAAAGATCTCGGCTGACGCAAATCTCGAATCAATGCCCGCATTGATGAGATCAACGCCGAGCAAGCTACACAGGCGATTGATGCGGAAGCGAGCGTCGAAGTTGTCTACGCAGGAAAAGACGACGGATGATTCCTGTAGCTGACCAAAGCTGATTCGGTCCCAGAAGTCACCGACGATAGCTTCCACGCGACATGCGGGGTCGAGGCGTTGCGCTGCTTCCGCAGCAGCCTCTGCCTTGTTCCTTCCAACGTCCCCTTCGGTGAATAGCACGCTTCGGGTTAGGTTGTGGATCTCAATTCGATCGAAATCCACAATGCGAATCGCTCCGACGCCCAGGAGGACAAGGTTCTTGATAACCTCGTTTCCTACAGCTCCGGCACCGACGACCAGGATGTTCAGGCTTTTCACCAGTTCTTGGTCAAACCAGTCGATGAGGTTGTGGCGAAGGTAACGGTCAGTCATGTTCCCCTCATGGCGCGGATGCGGCCGTACGCTTCGTTGACAATTTTGACCACCTCCTGTGCATGGGCGCGCATAAAATCGCTTTGCTTGTCGGGGTGGTATGTGCGAACCAGCTTGCGGTAAGCCATCTTCAGTTCATCATCGGAAGCCGAGGAGGACAGACCGAGTATAGCGTAAGGATCCTGCGCAAGCTTCGCGCGCAGTTCAGCTACCCGATCGTTGTACTGTCGTGGAATCTCGCGCCACTTCATGGCTCGACTCGCACAATCATAGCTGGATCGTTAACGATGATCTCTGGGCCGAACACCGCATGATGAATTAGCAATCCACGAATCGTCAGCGTTTTTCCCTTGTAGCTTCGCAGCACAGCTTCTCCACCGAGCTTCCGCACGCCACCCTTGAACGCAACCATCTTGAAGCCCTTGGTCCAAGATGCATTCTCGAACATCACAGCATAGTCGACTCCCTTGCTGCTTTGCTTCACGTCATGAACTAGGCCTGTGAATGTGATGACATGCCCGATATGTTGCCGGTAGTTCTTGAGTGTTACCGCGTCAGGTGTGTAGTTTCGCGCCTTGGCATGAGCTTGGCCTTTGCCGTGCTCTACGATCTGCGTGCTGCCACAAACCATGCAACGAGAGGAATTCGCCTCGCGAAGCACCGCGATGCTTGCCGCTTGATAGAAGACATGGCAGCTAACGCACTCAAAAATCGCCTGAGTGAGGTCGAGGCGCCTCCCGGTGAAAGCGTCGTTGATGTCTTTTAGGTCAGACGCCTCACGTGCCCCGGACTTTGAAGGCGTAAAATTGATCGGTCTGGTCGCGTTGTGGTTCGCCGGGCGGTACGTGTGCGGCGTCGAAGGTTTGGTTCGAACGGCAGCGGGCGGAGGGGGCCGGGCATCAGAGGTCGAGCTGACCCCGAAGAGGTCCTTGATCCAGCCGATCACTGTCGCGAGGCCGCCGCCGAAAATGAGCCACATAACAGCAATGACAACGAGAAACTCCACCGCGGTTGCCCCAACTACCGCTGCATGAAGTAGATACGCGGCATCACACCTAACGCCATGGGCTGGCCGCCGTGGCGGCCAGCCTTCGGGTAGTGTGGTTCGATGACCGCCTCCAACGCCACCCAGGGTACCACGCGCTCCATCTCAGCGAGGAATGTCTCGCGCCGGGTCCGCTTTTTCGTGGCCGCAAACGCCAGCCCTTCAAACAATGTTTGCTTCACCTGCATCGCCCCCGTCTCAGTAGCTGAATCGTACCTCGACACCGATTCGTTCATAGGTTCCAAAAGGAGTATTCGTATGGGAAAAAACCGCTCTGCATAGCCTGTCCTACGGCCGGATGCTGCCGAAGGCGTGATGGCGCCAGTGCTGGAGCAGGCGGCCGGTCTCGGGCGTGACGCGCCAGTCGGCAGGATTGGGGATCGCCCGCCACTTGTCCACCTCGGCGCGCACGCCGTTGATGATGGTCGCGTGGTACTGCTGCGCCTGCGTGGAAAGGTCGGCATCAAAAAGCAGCGCGTCCTGTTGTGGCGCGCCCTTTTGCTTGCGCGGTTTGGGGATGGGCGTGATGAAGTCGGCGCTACGCCGGCTGGGCTTGATGACCTGGGTCGGCTGGCCGATGGCGTCCAGTTCCCAGTGGCGGGCGGGATACGCGTAAGGCGAGTTCAGTATCGGGGCGTCGAAAAAGGGATTGTCCATGGCGCTCACGTCGGGCTGCTGTGCACAAGGTACCCGAAGGACTGTTCGCACCGACACGCCGCCACCTCAGCGGGTGATGTCCCGCCGGGCTGCGCGCGGCGCCGGCGGCGTCGCGTGCAGCGGATCCTCCGGCCACGGGTGCTTGGGATAGCGTCCGCGCATCTGCTTGCGCACCTCGGCGTAGGCGCCGCGCCAGAAGCCGGCCAGGTCGGCGGTTACCGCCAGCGGCCGGCCGGCCGGCGAGAGCAGGTGCAGCACCAGCGACAGCCGCCCGCCGGCCAGGCGCGGGGTGTCCTGCTGGCCGAACAGGTCCTGCAGGCGCACCGCCAGCACGGCCGTGTCGGCCGCGTAGTCGATGGCGCGCGGGCGGTTGTTGACGGTGATCTCGCGGGGCAGTTCGGCGTCCAGACGCCGGGCCTGTGCGTGATCGAGCAGGCCCGACAGCGCCGTTCGCAGCCGCCCGTCGGCAAGATCGTCCAGCCGCCGCAGGCCGGGCAGGTACGGACCCAGCCAGTCGGCAAGACCCGCCTGCAGGGCCGCGTCGGACAGGTCCGGCCAGCCGGTCTCGGGCTCAAGGCTGCGCATCAGCGCCACCCGCGCCCGCAGTTGCCCGTCGGCATCGCTCCACGGCAGGGCGGCCACGCCGCGGCGGGCGATGGCCTCCAGCAGCGCCCCGGCAATGGCCGCGGCCGAAGGCTGCGGCAACGGCTCGTCTGCCAGCACCAGGGCGCCCAGGCGCTGCACCCGCCGCGCCACCACTGCGCCGCTGGCGAGATCGAAGCGCACTTCCTCGGCGGACTGGATCAGCGGCGCGCAAACCGCGTCGATTTCGCTGCGCCCAATGGTGGCGGCCAGGCGAATGCGCGCGTTGTCGCCGACGTCATCCAGTTCCGCCACCACCAGAAAGTCTGCTCCGGCCAGCGCGTCGGCGACGTCCAGCGTCGCACCGCGACCGCTCGCCAGGCGGTAGCTGCCGCGCGCCCGGCGCTGGGCGATGCGGTCCGGAAAAGCCAGCGCCAGCAGGACACCGCAGCTTTGTGGCTCGCCGGTCGCCGCCGACAGGCTCCGTTGAAGCCCTTTTTGCAGGCGCCGCGCCAGATGCAGCACGGCATCGAAGGCCGCGCGGTCCACATCGCCAGCGGCGCGTCCGCTGCGCAGCGCCGCGAGGCGCAGCTCTATGTCCACCGCCAGCGCCTGCCCCGGCGTGCGGCGCAGGATGTCGCGCTCGGCCAGCAGCGCCGCCAGCAGGCAGGCATCGGCGCTGGCGCCGGCCAGCAGCAGGTGCGCCAGCCGCGGCGGCAGGCCGAGCCCGGCCATGGCGCGGCCGTGCGGGGTGATCGCGTGGTCGCCATCCAGGGCGCCCAGCGCCTGCAGCAACTGCCGCGCCTGGGCCAGGTGCGGCGCCGGCGGCGGCGTCAGCCACGCCAGTTCTGCCGGATCGCGCACGCCCCACAGGGCCAGTTCGAGCGCCAGCGGGGCCAGGTCTGCCACGGCGATTTCGGGCGCGGCGTATGCAGGCAGGCGGCCGTGCTCGGCCTCGCTCCACAACCGAAAACACACGCCCGGCCCAAGCCGCCCGGCGCGGCCGGCCCGCTGCTCGGCCGCCGCCCGCGACACCGGCACTGTGACCAGGCCATCCATGCCGGTGCGCGGGTTGAAGCGCGTGTGACGGCTCAGGCCGGCGTCGATCACCACGCCGATGCCGTCGATGGTGAGGCTGCTCTCGGCGATGCTGGTGGCCAGCACGATCTTGCGCGCGCCGGCCGGCGGCGCGGCGATGGCGGCATCCTGCGCCGCCGCATCCAGCCCGGCATACAGCGGGCACACGCGCACGTCGGCCGGCAGGTCGGCGCGGTCCAGTTGGGCAGCCAGGCGACGGATTTCCGGCGTGCCGGGCAGGAACACCAGCAGGCTGCCGGTTTCCTCGACCAGCGCGCGGCGGATGGCCGCCACCAGCCGCCCTTCGAGCGGCCCGTCGCCCGGCAGGTAGCGCACGCTCACCGGAAAACTGCGCCCGGCGCTGCTGACGCGCGGCGCCCCGCCGAGCAGGTCGGCCACGGCGGCGCCGTCCAGCGTGGCGCTCATCACCAGCAGCCGCAGCTGCGGCCGCAGCAGCGCCTGCGCCTGCAAACACAGCGCCAGACCCAGGTCGGCCTGCAGGCTGCGCTCGTGGTACTCGTCGAAGATGACCAGCCCGACGCCGCTGAGCGCCGGGTCGGCCTGCAACAGGCGCGTCAGGATGCCCTCGGTGATGACCTCGATGCGCGTGGCAGCCGACACCCGACTGTCCAGGCGCGTGCGGTAGCCGACGGTCTGGCCTTCCGCCTCGCCGACGAGGCTTGCCATGCGCCGTGCCGCGGCGCGCGCGGCCAGGCGGCGCGGCTCCAGCAGCAGGATTTTCTGATCCCCGAGCCACGGCGCCTGCAGCAGGTCGAGCGGCACGCGCGTGGTCTTGCCGGCGCCCGGCGGCGCCTCCAGCACCACCGCCGGGTGGTTCTGCAGCGCCGCGCGCAGCGCCGGCAGGGCTTCGTCGATGGGCAGTTGGGGACCGGACATCCGGCCATGCTAACAATCGCCTGCGCGGCGATTGACACGGCGGTTGCGCTCGCGCACATTCCCGAACGATCGATCAGGATTGATCGGCACCCCCACATGCACCAAGAGGCTGGAGACAAGGTCATGGATTACCTGCGTTATTACCTCAACTGCCTGCTGCCGCTGGCGGCCATCGCCGGCTTTCTGCTGGGCGACCAGTGGGTATGGCTGGGCATCGCCACGCTGCCGCTGCTGCTGATCGCCGATGCCCTGTCACCGCAGGACTACGCGCCGCGCAACATCAGCAACGGCGCACTGGCCGACCTGGTGATCTACGTGCAGATGCTGCTGGTGCTGGGCACCTTCGCGGCGTTTGGCTGGCGGGCGCATGTCGGCTTCGATCCGGCGCTGGGCGCCGTGCAGCCGTGGATCGCCAGTGCCGCGGCGCTGATCTGGGTGGGCCTTGGCGCCAACGTCGGCGCCGCCCACGAGCTGATGCACCGCCACAACCCGGCTGCCGCCTTCATCGGCAAGCTCGGCTTCGGCATCATCGGCGCGCCCAACCGCGACATCTCGCACACGGTCACGCACCACCTGTATTTCGACACCGAGCGCGATTTCGACACCGCCCGCCGCGGCGAGTCGGTGTACCGCTTCGTGCCGCGCTGCATCTGGGGCAACACGCGGGACGAATTCGCCTACGAGCGCCGCCGCCTGGCCGCCCAGGGCCTCGGCCTGTGGCACTGGAAAAGTCAGATCGTCCAGGGCCTGGCGCTGACCGCGGGCGTGCTGGCGGTGATGTACTGGGCCGGCGGTGTGCCGGCGCTGCTGGTGCAGCTGGCGGCCATGATCGGTGGCCGCATCCTGGGCGAGGCGCTCAACTACCTGCAGCACTTCGGCCTGCTGCGGGTGCCCGGCCAGCCGATCGAGGACCGCCACACCTGGAACCACCTGTCGGCGGTCACGCGCATTCTGGGCCTGGAGATCACCAACCACGTCCAGCATCACCAGGATCCGGACCGGCCGTACTACGCGCTCAAACCGCGCCCGAACGGCCCGCAGATGCGCAACATCCTGCTGTGGGGCATCGCGGCCTTCTTCCCGCCGATCTGGAACCGCATGATCCAGCCGCGCCTGAAGGACTGGGACATGAACCACGCCAACGCCGAGGAGCGCGCCCTGGCGCGCGAGGCCAACCGCCGCGCCGGCTGGCCGGACTGGCTGGGAGAGACGGTCACCGACGCCCAGACCGCCGCGGCACACTGAGCCGCTCCGGCAGACAAAAAACCCGGCCCTGGTCACACCCGCGCCGGGTTTTTTTTGTTCGATTGGGGAAGCGCCGAATACGTCGGCGCATCCTCAGGCGTAGGCGTCCACCAGGCCGCGACCGATCACGCGCACGCGCTCGCCAATGACCGGCCCACCCAGCCCCATGCCCGCCGCCGAACCGCGGGCCTCACCTGCTGCCTGCTGCGAGGTGCCCTGCTGCGGCGTCTGCTGGCCGGCACCGGCCTGCTGCTGGGACACGTCCGCCTGACCCAGTTGCAGGCCCTGCTGGGCGAGCATTTCACGCAGCTGAGGCAGCGATTGCTGCACCGCGGCGGCGGTGCCGGCGTGCTGGGCGCTGAAGCTGAGCTGTGCGGCGCCGTCGCTGACGCCGACGCGCACCTCGATCGGGCCCAGCTCGCGCGGATTCAGCTGCAGGCGCGCCTCGTGCACGCCCTCGCGCACCAGCCACAGCAGGCGCTCGCCCAGTTCCTGACTGAACTGCGGGCTGCCGGGCGAGGCCGCCATCGGCAGTTCTACCGGTGGTCCGGCGGGCGCCGCCGTCGCACCCGGCCGACCGGCGAGCTGCACGGCCGCGGCAAGCTCGTTGCCCGGCAGGGTGCCGACCGGTGCCGATTCATTTGCCAGGCCGGGGCCCTGCTCCGCCATGGCGACCTGCAGCCCGGCAGCAACGGCCGGCGTCATCGCGGACGCCGCCGCCTGCTCGCCCACCTGCCCCGCCAGGGCTGCCTGCCGGCCATGGCCAGCATCCGCCGCGGCGGCATGCGCATTGGCAACCGCGCCGGCGATGGGCGCGGCGCTCAGGAGCAGGCCGGGCGGCAACGGGCCGGCGGCGGCCGGATCGGCCGGGTCTGCGGTCACCGCGCGGCGCGGCGCGCCCGGAGCACCATCCGGCACCTGGGCGGCGATGACCGTCGCCGCCTCGGCATCCGCGCCCTGCCCTTCACCGGCGTCCGTCGCCTGCAGCGCGCCGCAGGCCGCGACCGGTATCGCCACCGGATCGCTCGACGCCGCCGTTGCAGGCTGCGAGGCGCCCGATGGGGCCGCCGCGGGCGCAGCCTTCTGCCCGCGCGCAATGTCGCCGAGCGCGTCCACGACCGCCGCCACGGCGCCGGGCGGCTGCGCGGCGGCGGGCAGCGGCAATCCATCGGCCGCGGCAGGCGCCGCCGCGGGCGTGATCGCCTCCGCTGCCGCGCCGGTCACTACCGGCGGGACCGGCAACGTCTGGCCGCCGACAGGCGGCGAGCCGTTGCCGTCGGCGGCGACCGCCGGCTGGGCCAACGCCTGGCCGAGGGCAGCCGGAAAACCGGCCGCTGGCGCCTGGGCGTCGCTATCGACGGGCGGCGCGGCGCCTGTGGCCACGCCGGTCGATACGGTACTGACTGCATCCACCGCTGCATGCTCCTGCAAAAACTCGCCCACCCGTACGCCCGAACGACGCCGTGCCGCATCGGGGTTCTGTACATCTGCATTGCACGGTCCGGGCCAACTGCCGTCACGGTCGGCCGACCGACGCCATGCACTCGCCTCAGCCGGCCCTGGGCCGGCTGCTGACCCAGTCGTCCAGGGCGCGCTGCTCGCGCCGCTCGGCCGCCTGCAGGGCCTGCGCCTGGTAGCGCCCGATCAGCCGGCGCAGACCCTCGCTGCGGCGCTGGCGGCGCTGCAGTTCCTCGCGCGCCCGGGCGCAGGCCTGCTCGGCGGCGGCCACGGCGCGCTCCTGATTCAGGGCCAGGTGTTCCAGACGCCCGACGAACTGCTGGTGGTCGCGCAGCGTCGCCACCGACACCGCACCGACCTGCGTGCGCTGCCGGTACTCGCCGGCGTAGCGGTGCAGATCGGCCAGGCGCGCGCGCTGCGTGGCCCAATCCGTCTCGCAGGCGACCAGGCGCTGCCGGGCCTGGCGCTCCGCTTCGAGCAGGCGTTGCAACACCGGCTGCAGGCGCGCCGCGCGCTTCATGCGCCGGCCCCGGCAAACAGCGCGTCGAGGCCAGCCACACTGGTCGCATGATCAACGCCCTGGCGCAGGTCCTGACGCAGAAAATCCAGCAACTGCGGCTGGCGGGCAATCGCCTCGTCCAGCAGCGGATCGGCGCCGGCCTGATAGGCACCGACGGCCACCAGATCGCGGTTTTGCCTATAGGTCGAATACAGCTGGCGAAAGCGCCGCGCCGCCGCCAGCTGCTGCGGGCTGGCCAGCTCCACCATCAGGCGGCTGACCGAGGACTCCATGTCGATGGCCGGGTACAGGCCGGTCTCGGCGATGTCGCGGCTGAGCAGGATGTGCCCGTCCAGGATGGCCCGCGCCGAGTCGGCGATGGGATCGTTCGGGTCGTCGCCTTCCGTGAGCACGGTGTAGAAGGCGGTGATCGAGCCGCCGCCGGGCGCCGTGCCGGCGCGTTCGATCAGCGCCGGCAGGCGCGCGAACACCGACGGCGGGTAGCCCTTGGTGGCCGGCGGCTCGCCGACCGACAGGGCGATCTCGCGCTGGGCATGGGCGACGCGGGTCAGGGAGTCCACCAGCAGCAGCACATTCAGGCCCCGGTCGCGGAAGTATTCGGCGATGGCCGTGGCCAGCATGGCGCCCTGCAGGCGCTGCAGGGCGGTGGTGTCGGCCGGCGCGGTGACCACGACGGCGCGCTTGAGGCCCTCGGCGCCCAGGATCGACGTGACGAACTCGTTGACCTCCCGGCCGCGCTCGCCGATCAGGCCGACCACGGTCACGTCGGCAGCCGTGTAGCGGGTCATCATGCCCAGCAGCACGCTCTTGCCGACGCCGCTGCCGGCGAACAAGCCCAGACGCTGGCCGCGGCCGACCGTGAGCAATGAGTTGATGCTGCGCACGCCGACATCCAGCGGCTCGCGAATCGGCGGGCGGCCGAGCGGGTTTTGCGGCGTGCCGGCGAGCGGCACGTGCCGCTCGGCACGGATCGGCCCCTTGCCGTCCAGCGGCCGGCCGGCGCCGTCCAGCACGCGGCCGAGCAAGCCCGGCCCGACCGGCGCCAGGGCGCCGTGACGCAGCGGCAGCACGCGCGCCGTCGGCCCCAGGCCCTGCACCGGATCGATCGGCATCAGCGACATGAAATCGCCCGAGAAACCGACCACCTCGGCCTCCACATCCGCCTGACCCGGCTGGCGCACCAGGCAGCGGCTGCCGATGACCGCCGGCAGTCCGATCGCCTCCAGCGTCAGCCCGACCATGCGCGTGAGCTTGCCCTCGACCTGCACCGATGGCGGCGTGCCGAGGTCGTCGATGCGGCTTTTCAACCGCTGCGCCAGACGCTGCTGCAGGGCCGCGCTCATGCCGCGCCGCCCTCCAGCAGGCGGCCGAACACCTCCGTCAGGCGCGTTTCCAGCGTCAGGTCCACCTCCGACGATTCGGTGCTGATGCGACAGCCGCCGCGCGACAGGCTGGCATCGGCCACCAGTTCCCAGCGGGCGTCGTTGCGGCCACGCGGCGCCATGGTGCGCACCAGGTCCAGATCCAGCGGGTTCAGGTGCACGCTGATCTGGCGCGCCGCAGGCGGCAGCGCCGCCACGCCCTCGCGCACCAGCTCGCCGATGCGCGCCGGTACCGCGGTCAGCTCGCGGCGCACCACCTGCCGCGCCAGGGCGCAGGCCAGCTGCAGCATGCTGTCGAGCAGCTCCTGCTCCAGGCTGGCCAGCGGCGCCGCCAGGCTGTCGAGCACGGCCGCCAAGCGGGCCGCATCGCCTGCCAGTTGCTCGGCGGCACGTTGCCGGCCTTCGGCCAGGCCCTGCTCCAGGCCGGCGGCGTAACCTTGCGCATGACCGGCGTCGCGGGCCTGCGCCCGCGCCTGCTCCAGCAGCGGATCGCCTGCCTCGATGGCCCGCGGACTGACCGCCTGCCAGCGCTGGAAGGGCTTACTCGACGAAGTCGCCACTGGCCTTGCCCAGCCGGATGGTGCCCGCTTCCGCCAGGCGGCGGGCGGCGGCCAGCATTTCCTTTTGCGCCGCCTCCACTTCCGCCAGGCGCACCGGGCCGCGCAGCTGCATGTCGTCGCGCAGCATCTCACCGGCGCGCTTGGACATGTTCTTGAAGAAACGATCCCGGATCACCTGGTCGGCGCCCTTGAGCGCCACCAGCAGGACCTCCGAAGTGGTCTCGCGCAGCAGCGCCTGCAGGCCCTTGTCGTCGACATCGGCCAGGCTCTCGAACAGGATCAGGTTGTCCTGTATCTGCTGTTCGAGTTCCTCGTCGGCCTCGCGCAGTTCCTCCAGCACGCCGTTGCCCAGCGCCGGATCGAGCCGGCCGACGATGCCGGCGGCCACCTTGACCCCGCCGACCCGTGCCGACTTGACGCTGACGTTGCGGTAGAAGTGCTGTTCCAGGATGGCCCGCACCTCGCTGAGCGCCCCCGGTTGCAGCTCGTCCAGCGTGGCGATGCGGGTCACGATGTCGGTGCGCTGGTCGGCCGGCAGCAGCGGCAGCACCTGGGCGGCCTGATCCGGCTCCATGGAGGCCAGTGCCAGAGCGGTGACCTGCGGGTGTTCGTCCTTGAGCACGGCGGCGATGGCCTTCGGGTCCATCCACTTGAGGTTGCCCAGCGTGTCGTCGTCGCGTTCCAGCACCCGGTCCAGGATGCCGCGCGCCTTGTGCTCGCCCAGCGCGCTGACCATGACGTTGCGCAGGTAATCCTCGACGCCGACCGTGAGCATGCTGTCGCTCTGAACGGCCATCCCGAACTCGGCCAGCACGGCGTTGATCTGGTCGCGGCTGATCGCGCCCAGGCGCGTCATGGCGGCGCCGATGCGCTGCACCTCCTTGGGCTCCATCTGGCGCAGCACGTCGGCGGCCTTGCGCTCGCCCAGCGCCAGGATCAGGATCGCCGAGCGCTCGACGCCGCTGAGCTTGGTCGGCTCAGGCATCGGCGGCCATCCAGTTGCGCATCACCTGCATCACCCGCTGCGGGTCCTGTTCGTGCAGGTCCGGCAGGGGCGGCGGGCCGGCCGGCGCCGCCAGACGCTGCGGGGCGGGCGACAGCTCGCCGGTCTGCTCCAGGGCCGGGGTCGTGGCCGGGCCGGTCTGGGCGATGACGGCGGCGCCGGCCTGGCGCACGCTGCGCAGCATGGGCCGCAGCACGCCCAGCAGCACCGCCGCCAGTGCGCCCGCGCCGAGCAGCAAGCGGACGGCCTGCCACAGCCAGGATTGCTCCCACACCGGGGTGCTTGCCACGGGCGGCGTCGGCTCGCCCGGCACGAAGGCCGCGTTGATGACGTTGATGCTGTCGCCGCGCTCGGCGTTGAAGCCCACCGCGTCGCGTACCAGCGCGGTGTAGCGATCGAGCTCCTCCTGGCTGCGCGGCTGGCGCGTCTGCTTGCCATCGGCACCGCTGGCCAGGCGGTCGTCCACCACCACCGCTACCGTCAGACGCTTGACGCCGCCGCCGGCCAGCTTGCTGTGGCTGACGGTGCGATCGATCTCGAAATTGCGCACCGAGCGGCTGCTGCGTTCCTTGGGCGTCGGCGCGGCGGCAGCCGGCGTTGCGGGCGCCCCGCCAGCCGCGGCGCCGCTTGCCGCAGCCGTGGCCGCGCCCGCGACCGCCGGCACCGGAGCGGCCTCGGGCGCCAGGCTGCCGCCCTGCGGCGGCTGGTTGCTGAGCGTGCCGGGCACGCCGCCGCTGGCCGCACCGGCGGCGGCGCTTTCGGTCGATTCTTCCTGCGAGCTGCGCAGCACGGCGCGATCGGGCTGGTATTCCTCGCGGGTGCGTTCGGTGACCTCGAAATCGACCTCGGCGCTGACCTTGGCACGCACGCCGCCCGGCCCCACCACCGCCGCCAACAGGTCCTCGATGCGCCGCACATAGTCCTGCTCCAGGCGACGGGCATAGTCGTAATGCTCGCCGGACTGGTTCAGACCGGCCTGGCCGGCCGGCCGGGTCAGCAGCGCGCCGGCCTGGTCGACCACCGTGACGCGCGAGGCGGCCAAGTCCGGCACGCTGGAGGACACCAGGTGCACGATGGCCGCCACCTGAGCGTCGTCCACCGTGCGTCCACGGTACAGCTGCAGCATGACCGACGCGGTCGGTTTGTCGCGGTCGCGCACGAACACCGAACGCTCCGGGATGGCCAGATGCACGCGCACCTGCTGCACGCCGTCCATGGCGCCGATGGTGCGCGCCAGTTCGCCCTCCACGGCGTGCTGATAGCGGGCGTTCTCCATGAAGCGGCTGACGCCAAAGCCCGGATCCTGGCTGAGCATCTCGAGCCCACTGCCGCTGCCCTTGGGCAGGCCTTCGGCGGCCAGCTTCAGGCGCGCCTCGTGCACCGCCGTGGACGGCACGCGCAGCGCGCCAGTGGCGGCATCCAGGCGGTAGGGAATGGCGGCTTTCTCGAGCGCCGCCACCACCTGCGCGGCGTCGCGCTCCTCCAGGCTGCCGTACAGCAGGCTGTAGTCGGGCGTGCGCGCCCACAGCACGATGCCGATGACGCTGGCGATGCAGGCGGCCAGCGCCACCAGCAGCACCGCCTGGCGCGAGGCCGGCAGCTTGATGAAGCCCTGGATCAGCGCCGCCGGGCTGCCGGCGGGCAGGCTGGGAGTCGACTCGGCCATGGTGGTTCAGTTCCCCCCTGAAATCCGCTCAGATCTGCATGTTCATGACGTCCTGGTAGGCCGACAGGAGCTTGTTTCGCACCTGCACAACGGCCTGGAAGGACACGTTCGATTTCTGGCTGGCGACCATCACCTGCGCCAGGCTGACCTTCTCGTCGCCCTGCTCGAAGCGGGCGGCAAGGTCCGTGGACGCTGCCTGCGCCTCGTTGACCTGACTGACGAACTGGCCCAGCACGGCGCCAAAACTTTCCTTGGCGCCGTCGGTGGGCGTCGGCGCCTTGGCCGCCGGGTGGTCGATCTGTTCGCGCAGGGCGCGGATCTGGCCCAGCACGGCGTTGATGTGCATGTCCGACATCGCTTCAGTCCTCGTCCCGTGCGGCACCCGCGGCGGGCACCTCGAAGCCGGCCTCGCGCAGCTGCGACAGCTTGTAGCGCAGCGTGCGTTCGCTGATGCCAAGCTGCGCCGCTGCCTGCGCCCGGCGGCCGCCGCTGGCGCGCAGCGCGCCCAGGATCAGCTGCGCCTCGCGGCTGCGCAGGTCGCGGTCCAGATCGCCGACCGCGGTCGGCTCGTTGGCCAGTGCCGCCTGCCCGTCGGCCAACGCTGCCGGCCCGCCGACCAGGTGCGCGGCCTCGATGGCGCCGGCGTCGGCCAGAATCAGCGCGCGCTGGATCATGTTGTCCAGCTCGCGCACGTTGCCCGGCCAGGGATAACCGACCAGCGCGCTGGCGGCGGCATCGGCCAGCACCGGCGCCGGCGTCGGGCGCCGCCAGTGGCGCGCCAGCAGGCGGCGGGCCAGCGGCAGGATGTCCGCCGGCCGCTCGCGCAGCGGCGGGATGTGCAGCGGGAACACCGCCAGGCGGTAGTAGAGGTCCTCGCGAAAGCGCCCGGCGGCGACTTCGGCGGCCAGGTCGCGGTTGCTGGTGGCCAGCACGCGCACGTCCAGCGCGATCGCCTGCTTGCCGCCCAGGCGCTCGACCTCGCGCTCCTGCAGCACCCGCAGCAGCTTGGCCTGCAGGCCGATCGGCATCTCGGAGATTTCGTCCAGCAGCAGGCTGCCGCCGTGCGCCTGTTCGAACTTGCCGGCGTGGGCGCCGGTGGCGCCGGTGAAGGCGCCCTTCTCGTAGCCGAACAGGACCGCTTCGAGCATGTTCTCGGGAATCGCGGCGCAGTTGATGGCCACGAACGGCCCGCCACGGCGCGCCGAATGCCGGTGGATGTAGCGCGCCAGCACCTCCTTGCCGGTGCCCGACTCGCCGGTCAGCAGCACGCTGACCTCGCTGTGCGCCACCCGCGCCGCCAGCGCCAGCAGCTCGCGCGAGCGCGGATCCTCGGCGACAGGCTCGTCGCCGCTGTCGCCCTGCCGGGGCAGCAGCTGGCCGATCAGACTGACCAGCGTCGCCGGCTCGAAGGGCTTGGCCAGATACTCGACGGCGCCGTCGCGCACCGCCTGCACGGCGCTGCGGATGGTGCCAAACGCGGTCATCAGCACCACCGGCAGGTCTGGCCGCTGCCGGCGCAGGGCGTGCAGCAACGCGTTGCCGTCCATCGGTTGCATCTGCACGTCGCTGACCACCAGCGCCGGGCGCTCGCGCTCGAGCAGCGCCAGCGCCGCCTGGCCATCGGCCGCCGGCAGGCTGCGGTAGCCGGCCAGATCGAGCGTGTCGCACAGCGCCTCGCGCAGCGCCGGGTCGTCCTCCACCACCATCACCGCGGCGTGCGTCATGGCTCAGGCCTCAAGCGCCGCGCGCGCCGCCTGGCGGCCCATAACGTGGCACGGCAGCGCGATCTCGAACCGGCAGCCGGGCCCCGATTCGGCCAGCCGCAGCGTGCCGTGGTGACGCTCGATCACGCCCCGCGCCACCGCCAGGCCCAGGCCGGTGCCGCCCGGCCGACCCGACACGAAGGGCTCGAACACCCGCCCGCGCAGGGCCGGCGCAATGCCGGGCCCGTCGTCGCTGATGGCCAGCCGCAGCTGTCCGAGCGGCGCCGGCAGGCGCTCGACGGTGACCTGCCGGGCGCCAGCCTCGAAGGCGTTCAGACACAGGTTGGCCAGCGCGCCACTCAGGTTCTCGATACTGCCGGTCAGGCGCAGGGTGGTGTCCCGCTGCGGCAGGCGCAGCTGCACGCCGGGCGGGCACTGCGGTTGCACGGTGGCATCCAGGGCGAGCACCAGTTCGGCCAGGGAAAATGCCTGCGTACCGGCATCGGCGCCGTGGGCGTAGGCCAGCATGTCCGCCACCAGGCGTTCGAGCTGGCGCAGGCGCTCGACCAGGCGCTCGGCAAAGCGCGCCTGACTGTCGGCATCCAGCGCCCCATCGCGCAGATGGCAGGCGTAGACCAGCGCGGTTGCCAGCGGCGTGCGTACCTGATGGGCCAGCCCGGCGGTCATCTGGCCGAGAACCGCCAGCGGCCGCTGCGTGGCCAGCTCCTGCTGCAGGACGTCGAGACGCCGTTCGAGCTGGCGGTAGGAATCGCCCAGCGTGCCCGACAGATGATCGAGCGCGGCGGCATCGCGAGCGGAATCGACGATCGGCAAGGCCGGCATGGTCGGTGCGTCCTGATCAGTGCGCCCCAGGGGATCGGGGCCGGTCGACCGGACCTAAAGCAACCGCCGTACCAGATTATTTTTTATTTGTTATTCAATCAGTTGAAAACGATCATCGGCGCGAGCGTCAAACATCCGACGCGAAACCCGCCCGCTGCAGGCCGTACTTGCGCATCTTCTCCACCAGCGTCGTGCGGCGCATGTTCAGCAGTTCGGCGGCGTGCGCCACCACGTCGTTGGCCTCGGCCAGTGCCTGCGCGATGTAGTTGCGTTCCAGGTCTTCGAGGTAATCCTTGAGGTTGATGCCGGCCGCCGGCAGGCGCGCGGCGGCGCCCTCCGGCGGCGGCACGAAGGTCGGCAGGGGCAGGTCCGATTCGCCGCCGGCCACGGTGCCCGCCGCGCTGTCCGCCGCCTGGCGCAGCCGCGCCGGCAGGTCGCCGGCAGCGACCGGACCGTCGCCGTGCATGATGGCCATGCGCTCGATGACGTTGGCCAGTTCGCGCACGTTGCCCGGCCAGGGGTAGCCCGCCAGCACCGCCAGCGCGTCCCGCCCGATTCGCACGTTGATGCCCTTCTCGCGCCCGATGCGGGCCGACAGTTCCTCGACCAGGGCCGGGATGTCCTCGCGCCGCTCGCGCAGCGGCGGCAGCTCGATCGGAAACACGTTCAGGCGGTAATAGAGATCCTCGCGAAAGCTGCCCTCGCGGATGCCGGCTTCCAGGTCGCGGTGCGTGGCGGCAATGATGCGCACGTCAGCGCTGATGCTGCGGTTGCTGCCGACGCGTTCGAACACGCGCTCCTGCAGCACGCGCAGCAGCTTGACCTGCATCGGCAGGCTCATGTCGCCGATCTCGTCCAGGAACAGCGTGCCGCCCTCGGCCGCCTCGAAACGCCCCTGGCGGGCGCTGATGGCGCCGGTGAAGGCGCCCTTCTCGTGCCCGAACAGTTCGCTTTCGAGCAGGTCCGCCGGGATGGCGCCGCAGTTGACCGGCACGAACGGCTTGTTGGCGCGCGCCGACTGGAAATGGATGTTGCGCGCCACGACCTCCTTGCCGGTGCCCGACTCGCCCAGGATCAGCACGTTCGAGTCCGTACGCGCAACGCGCTCGATCAGGTACTGCACGCGCTCCATGGCGTGGCCACGGCCGACCAGCCGGTAGACCAGGCTCGCGTTGTGGCCGGCGCCGGCCCGGTCACGCACGAAACGCGCCCGGTCCAGCGCCGCCGACAGTTCGCCAAACTGCAACGGCAGCGCCACGCTGGCGACCAGCGACCGCCCCAGCGCGGTCTGCCAGTCGGCGTCCGCAGTCTGGCCGCCGGGCACCGCCAGCACCACCACCAGCCGCGGCCAGCGCGCCCGGCAGGCATCCAGCAGGGCCAGGGCCGCCTCGCGCGGACCGGCCTGGAACAGCATCAACGCCAGCGGCGCCGCTTCGGACGGCAACCCGGCCAGATCGGCCGCTGGCACCACCTGATAACCCAGGAACTGCAGCAGTACGTCGGGCGCCGGGAAAATGTCGTGAGGGTGCGGAGCCAGCAGCAGACTGTCGCGGACCATGCCAGGGAATTCCCGTTCGATGCCCGGTCGCAGTGCCCGGCGAGCACATGCCACAGCGAGGCGAAAGCGTCACAGCGCGGGCATGGTGCAAACGCAATCAGGCAGTGTCAAGAATCCGGCAATCAGGCGACCTTGAACGGCGGCGCTCAGGCTGGGCGTTTGGCCTGCGCCACCGCCCGCCGATGACGGCGAAACAGGTAGCTCTCCAGAGCGTCCCTGGCCGACGCGTCCAGACCGTGAAACTCGGCCAGCACCTTGCCATCGCCCAGTGGCAGCAGCGTGGCCGGCAATTCCAGCGCGCTAGGCAGCGCCGCATGCAAATAGATGCTGATCCGTCCCGGCCCGGCCGGCAGCGCAGCCTGCCAGAGCACGCCGCGCAGCCCCAGGCGCGCCGGTTGCGGGTCCGGCAGTTCCAGTTCGCGCTTGTGCCAGCGGCCGATCAGGCCCAGCAGCAGGTCCAGCTTCTGATCCAGGCGCTGCAAATGCGCTGCCAGCTGCGGGGCGTCGTCCAGTGGCGGGGGCGGCTCGTCGAGATTGCCCAGCAGCGCCAGCAGCGCGGCGGCGTTACGGTTGGCATCGGCCAGCCCGTCGGCGTCCGGCAAGGCCGCCAGCGGCTGCCACACCAGCACCAGGCTGTCGGCCAGACTGAGGCCGCCGGCCAGGGGATCGACTGCATCCGTGTCCATGCCTTGCTTCCTCCTGAACCGTTCGCGGCCGCCAAGGCAGCGCACTTTGCCATGCGCAAGCGGCCCGCGGCCCCTCCAGGCGCCCGGCGGTCAGCCGGCCGCGGCCTGCGCGGCGTAAGCACCCTGCATGCGGCGGCCACCGCGCAGTTCCTGCAGTGCGGCGGCGGTTTCCTGACGCGCGCGCGCCGCGCGCTCGTTCAGCGCCCGGTCGGCAGCCAGCATCGAGCGCAGCGCCTCGATCACCGGCGGCCGCAGGCGCCAGGCATCGCCGGCCAGTGCCGTTTCCAGGCAGGCTTGGCGCTGTCGGGCCAGTTCGGCGGTGGTGTCCCAGGCGCCGGCATCCGCCGCCGCGATCATGGCGGCGGTCAGTTCCAGGGCCGTGCTCAGGAAGCGCTCGTCCATCAGCCGTTGGCCGCCAGCGGCGCCGGCCGGTCCGGGTCGATGGCCTGCCAGGCCTCGGCCAGCGTGCCCAGCAGGCGCCCGGCTTCGTTCAGCGGCTCCACCCGATTGGCGGCGTTGGCCTCGATCAGGCGCCGCAGAATGTAGTCATACAGGGCCGACAGACGATCCACCAAATCCGGTGCCGCGTCGCGATGCAGGCTGCCGGCCAGCTCGCCGACGATGGCCACCACCGCCGAAATCAGCTCGCCCTTGCGCGCCAGCTCGCCGCGCTGCAGATGGCCCTTGGCACGCGCGATGCGCTCCAGGGCGCCGTCGAACAACAGGGCGGTCAGGCGATGCGGCGTCGCCTCGGTGACGCTGGACTGCACCTGCACGGCGGCGTAGTGCTTCAGGGCTGCGCGAGACTGGGACATCACGGCGAATCTCCGGGTAAGTGGCCTGTGTTGGCCTACTTATCGGCCGATCCGACGCCGGGTAAAGAGGCAAGTTGCTGGGTGAGGAAATTTCCGGTGGATTGAATCTGCGCCAGCAGTCCGTCGAGCGCGTTGAACTGCGCCAGATAGCGCTTCTGCAGCCCATCGAGGCGCGCCGTCAGGTCGTCGCGCTGGTCGCCGATGTCGCTCAAACGCCGGTTCAGACCATCGGTGCGGGCCTTGATGATGCCGCCGGAGGTACTCAGATACCCGTCCACCACGCCCGACAGACGCGCGACCAGGCCATCGTCGCCCTGCAACACGCCGGCCAGCGCGCCGCGGTCGCCGCTGAGCAGGGCGTCGAACTTTGCGCTGTCGAGCTTGAGCGTGCCGCTGCCGTCCACGGACAGGCCGATGTCGCCAGCCAATTTTGCCGCCCCGCTGGCACCCGGCACCGGATCGGCGAGCACCCGGCGCAGCTGCTGCTCCACGCCGCGCAAGGCCGGGTCGCCGATCAGCACACCGCCCTTCTTGGCGGCGGCGTCGTAACCGCCCTGCTCCTTGAGCACGGCGCGCAGGCCGTTGTAGGCATCCACCAGCGCCTGCAACTTGGGCTTGACGCCGCCGGTGTCGGCGGCGACGGTCAGCGTCACTGGCGCCGTGGTGGTTGCCTTCAGGGTCAGGGTCACGCCGGTGACGGCGCCGCTGACCGTGTTGCCTGCGCTCTGGTAGGTGAAGCCGTCGATCTTGACGATCGCGTCGCCGGGCGGCTCCTTTTCGGTCAGCCCGTTGGCGGGCCCGCCGGTCTGGTACTGCAGCGCCGCCAGCCCGCCGTCGCCGCCGGCCTGGGTCAGGCTGATGGTGCTGGCCTGGCCGGTCTTGGCGGAGGTCAGCACCAGGTAGGTTCCGGCCGGTTCGACGCCGCCGGTGCTGGTCACCAGCGTGGCGGACACACCCAGCGGCTGGCCGTCGGTTGTACGGGCAGCGTTGATGGCGTCGCGGATGCCGGCCAGGGTCTTGTTGCTGTCGTCGATGGTGATGCTGGCGCTTTTGCCGGCCAGGGACAGCGTCAGCGTGCCGGTGCCGACCACCGTGTCGGCACCGGCAAAGGCACCCGATGCGAGCTTTTGCGCCTTGGCCAGCGCCGACACCTCGACCGCATAGCTGCCGGTGCTGGCGGTAGCGTCAGCGCTGGCGATGATCTGCGTGTCGTCGCTCGAGCTCGCCCGGGTGGCGCTCAGCAGGGTCGCCGAATTCAGCCCGTCCAGGGCCGATTTGAGCTTGTCGAGCGCGCCGCGCAGCAGGCCAAAGCCGGACAGCTTGGCCTGCAGACCGGCCTCCTGCACCGCCAGGCGGGTTTCGGTCGGCGTGCGCTCGGCCTCGATCAATCGTGATACCAGGCCGCCCACATCAAGGCCGGAGCCGATACCGCCCGAAACCAACGTCGGCATGGTCTTACGCCTGCTCGCGCAGCAGCAGGCCGCTGCCGGCTTGCAGGGTTTCTATGGTCTGCAAGGTATCGAGCGCTTCCTGGCTCGGCATCTGGCGCACCAGCTCGCCGGTATCGACATCCACCACCCGTACCACGGTCTGGCCGGTGACTTCGTCGACCCGGAAATGCAGCTCCCGATGCAGCGTCTGTACGTGGTCCTGCAAGCGCGCCACCGCTTCGCCCAGATCCGCCGGCTGCGGCGCGTGCGGGTCGGCACCAGGCTCGTCCCGACCGAATGACTGCTGCCGGCCCAGGCCGGCTTGCACCGGCGCCGCCACCTGCTGCGCGGCCGACGCGGCGATCTGGGCCACCGCAGTGGTCGGCACTGTCACCGGCGGGCGCATACCTGGATCGAAATTCACGTCCATGGGGGCATCCCTCGCATGTCATGCTCTTGCCTGCCTCGGGAGCGTGAACCCCGCGGACAGGCGAAAGGGCGGGTCGGAGCTGTGCCCCGACCCGCCTCCCGTTTGACGTTCGCGCTTGGCGCGCTCACCGTTACCGCAGCAGCGAGAGCACGTTCTGCGACTGCTGGTTGGCCTGCGCCAACATCGCCGTACCGGCCTGCTGCAGGATCTGCGCGCGCGACAGGTTGGCCGTCTCGGCCGCGAAGTCGGCGTCCTGGATGCGCGAGCGGGCCGCCGAGACGTTCTCCGCCGTGGCCTGACTGCTGGCAACCACCGAGCTGAAGCGGTTCTGCACCGCACCCAGCGCGGCGCGCAGGTCGTCGACGAAGGCCAGCGCGCCATCGAACACCGCCAGCGCATCACTGGCACCGGTCTGAGTGGCGACGCTCGCGCTGCCAACCGAAGACAGGGAGCTGGGCACAGTGGTCCCCGAAAGCACCGTGGTACCGGTATCGGTGGTGACACTGAACACGGTCGACGCGTTGAACGACACCTTGCCGCCAACGACAAGACTGTCGGTGGCGGTGGCGCCGGTCAGGGTCACGCCGGCCAGGCTCACGGTCTTGGTCGCTGCCGAATTGTCGAAATCCTGCACCTTGATGTCGTACCCCTCGGCGCTGACCATTTTGATCGACGCCTTGTCGGCCGACAGCTCGGCGGTAATCCCGGTCGTGGATGTCTTGGCATTGATGGCCTCTGCCAGAGCACCCAGGTCGCTGGTGCTCACCACGTTGGCCGAGATGGCTACGCCCGTCGTATTCGAGCCGAACAGGGTCATCGTCACAGTGCCGGCGGCACCCAGCGAGGCGATGGTGGCCTCGGTACGCGCAGTGGCGGTAACGCCAGTGGTGGCGCTGGCGCCGTTCACGCCGGCAGCGATGTCCCGCGCCGTAGCGTCGGCAGCCACGGCCACGGACGCCGTTCCGGTCGTGCCGGACACGGTCAGATTTTGCGCGGCAACGTTGTTCCCGCCCGAAACATCGGCGGCTGCGGTCAGAGTCCCGCCGACGTTGGCATTGCTCGAGGCCAGGTGCGAACCGATGTCGCTCGCCTTGGCGCTGCCAATGCCGAAGCTGATGGTCTGGCCCGCATAGGCTCCGACCTGGAACACGCCGTTGGCAAACGAACCGTCCAGCACGTTCTTGCCGTTGAACTGCGTCTGCGTGGCGATGCGCGAGATTTCCGCCGACAGCGCGGACACCTCCTTCTGCAGCGAGGCGCGGTCGGTGGCGCTGTTGGTGTCGTTGGCCGACTGGACCGCCAGCTCGCGCATGCGCTGCAAGGCGTTGGTCACCTCACCGAGGGCGCCTTCCGCCACCTGGGCGATGGAAATACCGTCATTGGCATTGCGCACCGCCTGGTTCAGACCGCGAATCTGCGCCGTCATGCGGTCGCTGATGGCCAGACCGGCGGCGTCGTCCTTGGCGCTGTTGATACGCAGGCCCGACGACAGGCGCTGCAGGGAAATCGACAGGTCACCCTGGCTGCGGTTCAGGTTCCGCTGCGTGTTCAGGGCATCGATATTGCTGTTAACTACTTGCGGCATGGGAATGCTCCACTGTTGAGTTGCCTTACCTGGGCCGTGCCCCCACGGGGTGTCGGGCCTGTTCCAGGAACCCGGAGACAGGCTCCGCTTCCGGGCTGTGTATCGGCGGGGCTAACAGGAAGCTTGAGCGGCGGCCTGCAAATTTTTTAAGCAGGCATCAGCAGGCGTGCGCGTGACTCCGCAGCGGCCTCACAACGAGGCCAGGGAAACCTTGACGTAGGAGCCCGGCTGCGCCGGGCGATCACCCGCCTGCGCGCTGCGCGCGGGCGGGTCGCGCAGCAAAGCTGCGCTCCCTAACTCAGCCGGCTCGCGGCAGGCTGCGCTCCCAATCGAGCGCGGTGCGGACGATGAAATCCAGGTCGTCGTACTGCGGCTGCCAGCCGAGCGCGCTGCGGATGCGGGTGCTGTCGGCCACCAAGGCAGCCGGATCGCCGGGGCGGCGGTCGGTGTCACGCACGGCGAGCGCCTTGCCATGTTGCCGCTCGACTGCCGCCAGCACCTCGCGCACGCTGTAGCCGTGGCCGTAGCCGCAGTTGAGGGTCAGCGACTGGCCACCCGCAGACAAGTGGTCCAGCGCCAGCACGTGGGCGCGCGCCAGGTCCTCGACGTGGATGTAGTCGCGCACGCAGGTGCCGTCCGGGGTCGGGTAGTCGGTGCCGAACACGTCGATGCGCTCGCGCCTGCCGCAAACCAGCTCGCAGGCCACCTTGATTAGGTGCGTGGCGGCCGGCGTGGCCTGCCCCAGACGCCCGCCGGGGTCGGCGCCGGCCACGTTGAAGTAGCGCAGCGTGACGTGGTCCAGGGCGCCGGTGGCGGCCAGGTCGCTGATCATGCGCTCGCTCATCAGCTTGGAGGCGCCGTAGGGATTGATCGGCAGCAGCGGCGCGCTTTCGCTGATCGGAATGTGCTCCGGCGTGCCGTACACGGCGGCGGTGGACGAGAACACCAGCCGGCGCACGCCGTGGCGCACCAGCGCCTGCAGCAGGCCGAGCGTGTTGCGGGTGTTGTTGGCGTAGTACTTGAGCGGGTCGGCCACCGACTCGGGCACCACGATGTGGGCGGCGAAGTGCAGCACCGCCTCGAAACGACCGGCCGCCAGCGCGGCGTCCAGGCGGGCGGTGTCGGAAAGATCGGCCTCGATCAGCGGCGCGCCCAGCGTGGCCCAGCGAAAGCCGGTGCCGAGGTTGTCGTACACGGTCACGTCGTGGCCGGCTTCGACCAGTTGCCGGGTGACGTGGCTGCCGATATAGCCGGCGCCACCGGTGACGAGCACACGCATTGGGGGTTTCCTGTTGCGGTTTGGGGCGCCGATGATAGGGCGTTTCGTGGGCGGATCAGGACAGTACGGGCGCGCCGTGGGTCAATTGCACGCGCAGCTGCACCCGGCCACGCGAGTAGCCGCCTTCGGCCAGGCCGGCAATGCTCGCCCGCAGCGTTCGGCCCTGGTCCAGCCAGCGGGCGACGGCGGCGTTGTCGGTACGCGGCAGGTAGCCGAGCTTCTCGCGCCGGTAGTACACCGCCACCGCCAGCGGATCGTGGCGGTTCCAGGGCTCGCGGCGCAGACGCAGTTCCAGGCCCGGCCGCAGGAACGGCCAGATGCCCTCGGCGCGGTGGTACTGGAAGCCGGCCAGCGACAGGTGCAGCGGCGGGATGTCCGGCTCGGCTACGAACAGCTGCGGCAAGCGGGCGAGCAAACGGGCAGGATGCAGCGATAGGGCCATGTCAGATCTCCGGCGGTGAGGGGTCGGAACACTGTAGGTGGGCACCGTCCCGAATCCTGAGACACCTGCCCTCGCCGGCAAAATTTTTTCCGCGCCGGGCTGGGACCATGGCCCACAATCCGCCCGTCCCATCCCGCAACCCGGCAGGAACGCGTGTCACGCCCCTTCATAGCCCGCCACCCGCACCTGGCCCTGGTCGGCTTGATCCTGATCTGGGGCGTCGGCTACCCGATCATGAAAATCGGCCTCGGTTACTGCCCGCCGCTGCTGTTCGCGGGGTTGCGGGCGGTCGGCGGCGGCCTGCTGCTGACCGGACTGGCCCTGCACCACGATGGTCTGCCCGATCTGGCCGGTACCTGGCCGGCGCTGCTGGTGAGCGCGCTGTTCAATGTGCTGCTGTTCTTCGGCCTGTCGACGCTGTCGGTGCAGTTGCTGCCAGCCGGCATCGCCTCGGTGGTGCTGTACCTGCAGCCGATCTTCATCGCCGGCCTGGCGCACCTGTGGCTGGGCGAGCGGCTGACGCGCACCAAAATGGCCGGCCTGATGCTCGGTTTCGGCGGCGTAGCGGCCATTATGGTGCATGGCATGGAAGGCTCCCTGTCGCCGGCCGGGCTGGCCTACGGCGTCGGCTCCGCGGCGGCCTGGGCACTGGGCACGGTGGCCTTCAAGCGTGCTGCGCCACACTCGATCCTGTGGTTCATCGCGCTGCCGTTCCTGCTCGGCGGCCTGTTGATCGTTGCCAGCGGGCTGGCAATCGGGGAACGCTGGACCGACATCGCCTGGACGCCGAGCTTCATGCTGGTGCTGGCCTACGGCGCGGCGGTCGGGCTGGCGCTGTCGTGGACGCTGTGGCTGGCGCTGGTGGCGGCCGGCGAGGCCTCGCGCATGGCCGGCAACACCTTCCTGGTGCCGCTGGTGTCGGTGGCCGCCGGCACGCTGTTTCTGGGTGAGCCGCTCAGCCTCATGCTGGCGGTCGGCGGCGCGGCGGTGATCGGCGGCGTGTACCTGGTCAACCGCGGGCCGGTACGCAGCAGCTAAAAGCCCGGCGTGGGAGGCCCGCCCGCGGGCCGAACGGCTCTGGCGCATGCGCGGCGGGCGCCGCTGCAGCCGATCGCCGGCCGGCTTGAGCCGCTGGCACGATGCGTGCCTTTCCCAGCCATGCCAAGGTATGCACCGGAGTCCCAGGACATGGCCAACACCGCGCCGGTTTTTCTCAGGTCCGGGCGCCCGCTGGCGCCCCAGAACGTCACCCCGATCGGACGTAAGCAGATGCGCATCGACTGGAACCACTACGACCCCGGCTCGCATTTCGACGAACTGCTGGCGGCCCCCGGCCAGCCACGCCCCGCAGCGCGTGGCCTGACGCAGTACCTGCGCTCGCTGTCGGATGCCGACCTGGCCGCCCGCAAGGCGGCGGCGGAGCTGGCCATCGTCGAGATGGGCATTACCTTTACGGTCTACTCGGAGGGCCAGAACATCGATCGCGCCTGGCCGTTCGACATCATCCCGCGCGTCATCCCGGCCACCGAGTGGACGCAGGTCGAGCGCGGCCTGCGCCAGCGCCTGACGGCGCTGAACCATTTCATCGACGACATCTACGGCGACCAGAACATCATCCGCGACAAGGTGTTCCCGGCCGAAGTGCTGGCGCAGTCGAAAAATTTCCGCCCGCAGTGCGTGGGCGTGCGCCCGGCCTACGGCGTGTGGGCGCATATCTGCGGCAGCGATCTGGTGCGCGCCGCCGACGGCACGATGTACGTGCTGGAGGACAACCTGCGCGTGCCGTCCGGTGTGTCGTACATGCTCGAGAACCGCGTGGTGATGAAGCGCGTGTTCCCGGAGCTGTTCGAGGCGCAGACCATCCTGCCGGTGGACGCCTACCCGACGCAGCTGTTCGACACCCTGGCCGCCATCTCGCCGCGACCGCTGGACTACCCGCAGGTGGCGGTGCTCACGCCCGGCATCTACAACTCGGCCTACTTCGAGCACGCCTTCCTGGCCCAGCGCATGGGCGCCGAGCTGGTGGAGGGCAGCGACCTGACGGTCGGCGACGACGACTGCGTCTATATGCACACCATCCGCGGCCTGCAGCGGGTGGACGTGATCTACCGGCGCGTGGACGATCTGTTCCTGGACCCGGACGTGTTCAACCCGGACTCGCAGCTGGGCGTACCCGGCCTGATGCGCGCCTGGCACAAGGGCACCGTGGCGCTGGCCAACGCGCCCGGCGCCGGCGTGGCCGACGACAAGGTGGTGTATGCCTACGTGCCGGACATGATCCGCTACTACCTGGGCGAGGACGCCATCATTCCGAACGTGCCGACCTTCCTGTGCCACGAGCCCAAAGCCCTGGACCACGTGCTGGCCAATCTGGACAAGCTGGTGGTCAAGCCGGCCAACGAGTCCGGCGGTTATGGCCTGCTGATCGGCCCGCATGCCAGCCGCAAGGAGCGCGCCGAGTTCGCGGCGCGCCTGAAGGCCGACCCGCGCAACTACATCGCCCAGCCGACGCTGGACCTGAGCACCGTGCCGACGCTGTGCGACGGGCGCCTGGAGCCGCGCCACGTGGACCTGCGCCCGTTCGTCCTGCAGGCCGACCGGACGAACGTCACGGCCGGTGGCCTGACGCGGGTGGCATTGCGCAAGGGCTCGCTGGTGGTCAACTCCTCCCAGGGCGGCGGCAGCAAGGACACCTGGATCGTCGCCGAGGCCGACGGCTGATGCTGTCGCGGGTCGCCGAGCGCGTGTACTGGATGGCGCGCTATCTGGAACGGGCCGAGAACACGGCGCGCCTGGTCAGCGTCTACGCCAACCTGCTGCTGGACCTGCCCAAGGGCTACACGGTCGGCTGGCACACGCTGATCACCATCACCGGCATCGAGGAGTCGTTTCGCAAGCACTACGAGCAGGCCGACGAGCGCAGCGTGGTGCGCTTCCTGCTGACCGACACGGCCAATCCGTCGTCGGTGCTGTCGGCCCTGGCCGGCGCCCGCGAGAACGTGCGCACCACGCGCGACCTGTTTCCGGCCGAGGCCTGGGAGGCGGTCAACGAACTGCACCTGTTCGCCCGCGAGCACGCGGTCGGCGGCGTCAACCGCAGCCAGCGGCACGACTATCTGGCGCAGATCATCCACGGCTGCCAGCAGCTGGCCGGCCTGCTGGCCGGCACGCTCAGCCACGACGCCGCCTACGACTTCGTGCGCCTGGGCCGCAACCTGGAGCGCGCCGACATGACCACGCGCATCCTCGACGTCGGCGTGGCGACGCTGCAGGAGCAGGACGACACCGCCGCGCCGCTGCTGTCGACGCTGTGGATCAACGTGCTGCGCTCGCTGTCAGCCTACCAGATGTACCGTCGTCACGTGCGGGCCTCGGTCAATGGCCGCGACGTGTCGGCCTTCCTGCTGGGCGATGCGCAGTTCCCGCGTTCGGTGCGCTACTGCGTGGACGAGCTGGACGCCGCCCTGCGCCGCCTGCCGCGCAGCGAAGCGCCGCTGCACCGGATCGCCCACATCAGCCGCCTGCTGACCGAAACAGACCCCAAAGCCATCGACCGGGAGGCGCTGCACGGCTTCATCGACGATCTGCAACTGGAACTGGGCCAGGTCCACGACGCCATCGCCGCGACCTGGTTCCCGGCCCCGCCGCCGAGCTGAGACATCCCCATCATGGCCATCCGCGTCGCCCTGGAACACCACACCGAGTACCGCTTCGACCGGCTCGTCGACATCCACCCGCACGTGCTGCGCCTGCGTCCGGCGCCGCACAGCCGCACGCCGATCAGCGCCTACAGCCTGCGCATCGAGCCGGCCGAGCACTTCATCAACTGGCAGCAGGATCCGTTCGGCAATTACCTGGCGCGGCTGGTGTTCCCGAAGCCGGCGCGCAAGCTCAGCATCACGGTGGAGGTGATCGCCGAGCTGGCCACCATCAATCCGTTCGATTTTTTCGTCGAGGAGTACGCCGAGAAGTACCCGTTCACCTACGCCCCAGCGCTGCACACCGAACTGCTGCCGTACCTGCTGGTCACCGAAAGCGGCCCATTGCTGAGCGCCTGGCTGGCGAGCTTCGATCGCACGCCACGGCCGATCAACGATTTTCTGGTCGACCTCAACCAGCGCCTGCAGCGGGACATCGCCTACAGCGTGCGCATGGAGCCGGGCGTGCAGACCTGCGAGCAGACGCTCGAACGGGGCATCGGCTCGTGTCGCGACACCGGCTGGCTGCTGGTGCAGATCCTGCGCCACTTGGGTTTGGCGGCGCGTTTCGTGTCCGGCTACCTGGTGCAGCTGACGGCCGACATCAAGTCCCTGGACGGACCGTCCGGACCCGAGCAGGACTTCACCGACCTGCACGCCTGGGCCGAGGTGTACGTGCCGGGTGCCGGCTGGCTGGGTCTGGACCCGACCTCGGGCCTGTTCGCCGGCGAGGGCCACATTCCGCTCGCCTGCACTGCCGAGCCGGCCAGTGCCGCGCCGGTCACCGGCGCCACCAGCAAATGCGAGGTCGAGTTCTATTTCCACAACACCGTCACGCGCATCCACGAGGACCCGCGCGTCACCAAGCCCTACGACGAGCACCAGTGGGCCTGCATGCTGGCCCTGGGCCGGCAGGTGGACCAGGACCTGATCGCCGGCGACGTGCGCCTGACCCAGGGCGGCGAGCCGACCTTCGTGTCCATCGACGACATGGACAGCCCGGAATGGACCGTGGCTGCCGACGGCCCGCACAAGCGCGAGCGCGCCCGCGATCTGACCCGCCGCCTGTGGCAGCACTTCGCGCCCGGCGGCCTGTTGCACTACGGCCAGGGCAAGTGGTATCCGGGCGAGGCGCTGCCGCGCTGGGCGCTGGCCTGCTACTGGCGCAAGGACGGCGTGGCCCTGTGGCGGGAGCCGGCCCTGCTGGCCGATTTCGACCGCGACTACGGCCACGACCTGGCCGCCGCGCAGCGCCTGGCGCAGACGCTGACCGGGCACCTGGGCGTGCCGGCGCAGTACCTGATGCCCGCCTTCGAGGACGTCTTCTACTACCTGTGGCAGGAAGGCAAGCTGCCGGCCGACATCGACCCGCTCACGGCCGACCTGAAAGACGCCGCCGAGCGCCGGCGCCTGGCCGAGTTGCTGGACCGCGGCCTGGGCGAGCCGACCGGCTTCGTGCTGCCGCTGCACTGGGACTACCGCCGCGGCAGTTGGCGTTCCGGTCCCTGGCCGCTGCGCCGGCAGCGGCTGTATCTGGTGCCCGGCGACTCGCCGCTGGGGCTGCGCCTGCCGCTCGACAGCCTGCCCTGGGAAGCCGAGCGAGAGGACCCGCAGCCGGCGCAGTTGTTCGAGCCCAAGCCGGCACTGGGCGATTACTACGGCGAAGTCGCGCGCCGCTACAGCCAGCTCACGGCCACGCCGACACCGCCGCACCAGGCACCTGCCGACGAGCACGACGAGACGGCACCGGTGCAGGTCATCCACACCGCGCTGTGCATAGAGGCCCGCCACGGCCGGCTGCACATCTTCCTGCCACCGTTGACCGAACTGGAGCACTACATCGAGCTGATGGCGGCGATCGAGGCCAGCGCCGCCACCTGCGGCCTGCCGGTGGTGCTGGAGGGCTACGAGCCGCCCCGCGATGGGCGCCTGGAGCGCCTGGCGGTCACGCCGGACCCGGGCGTCATCGAGGTCAACATCCACCCGGCGGCGAGCTGGGACGCGCTGGTCGAGAACACCACCACGCTGTATGCGCTGGCCCGCGAGGCGCGCCTGGGCACCGAAAAATTCATGCTCGACGGGCGCCACACCGGCACCGGCGGCGGCAACCACATCACCCTGGGCGCCGCCTCGCCGGCCGACAGCCCGGTGCTGCGCCGGCCGGACCTGCTGCGCAGCCTGCTGACCTACTGGCAGCACCATCCGGGCCTGTCGTTCCTGTTCTCGGGCCTGTTCATCGGCCCCACCAGCCAGGCGCCGCGCGTCGACGAGGCCCGCCACGAGAGCCTGTACGAGCTCGACATCGCCTTCCAGCAGATGCCGGACGGCGAGGCACCCGCGCCTTGGCTGGTCGACCGCCTGCTGCGCAACCTGCTGGTGGACCTGACCGGCAACACGCACCGGGCCGAGTTCTGCATCGACAAGCTGTACGCGCCCGGCAGCGCCAGCGGGCGCCTGGGGCTGGTCGAGCTGCGCGCCTTCGAGATGCCGCCGCACGCCCAGATGTCGCTGTTCCAGGCGCTGCTGCTGCGCGCACTGGTGGCCCGTTTCTGGGCCGCGCCCTACCGCCAGCCGCTGGTGCGCTGGGGCAGCGGCCTGCACGACCGCTTCATGCTGCCGCATTACGTGACCGCCGACCTGCGCGCCGTGCTGGCCGAACTGCGCCAGGCCGGTTACGCGTTCCAGGACGACTGGCTGGACCCGTTCGTCGAGTTCCGCTTCCCGCGCTACGGCACCGTGCAGGTGGGCGATCTGACGCTGGAGCTGCGCGCCGCGCTCGAACCCTGGCACGTGATGGGCGAGGAAGCCACCGCCGGCGGCACGGCGCGCTACGTCGATTCATCGGTCGAGCGGCTGCAGGTGCGCCTGACCGGCGCCACCGATGGCCGCTATCTGGTGGCCTGCAACGGCCGGCGGGTGCCGCTTCGATCGACCGGCACCCACGGCGAACAGGTGGCCGGCGTGCGCTACCGGGCCTGGAACCCGCCCTCGGCGCTGCACCCGACCATCGGCCCGCACGCGCCGCTGGTGCTGGACATCATCGATACCTGGAACGGTCGCGCGGTGGGCGGTTGCACCTATCATGTGGCCCATCCGGGCGGGCGCAATTACGACACCTTCCCGATCAACGCCTACGAGGCCGAGGGTCGCCGCATCATGCGTTTCTGGAATTACGGCCACACACCGGGCGCCATCACGCCCCCGCCGGCGGTGGCCGGACTGGGCCGGTTCCTGCCGCACGGCAGCCTGCCGGCGCCGCTGGCGCCGCCGCCCGAGCCGATCAATCCCGACTATCCGCTCACCCTGGACCTGCGCTGGCAGCCGACCTGAGCACGCCGCGTCTCCGATCCGTGCCATGCCCCGCAAAAACAGCGAATCGAGCCCTGTGTTCAGCAGCTGGGACCCGCTGCTCGTGGACCAGGACCTGCTCCCGCACTGGCAGCGCCTGACCCGCGCCCTGCGCGCGCTGGGCCCGGCCGCCCTGACCGGCCGGGCCGACGAGGCCCGTCGCCTGCTGCACGAAACCGGCGTCAGCTACAACGTCTATGGGGCTGCCGACAGCTCGCGCCAGCCGTGGCCGCTCGATGTGGTGCCGCTGCTGATCAGCAGCGACGACTGGGCCGCCATCGAGGCCGGCCTGGTGCAGCGCGCGGAACTGCTGAACCTGATCCTGACCGACATTTATGGCCCGCGCGACATCCTGCGCCGCGGCCTGTTGCCGCCGGCCCTGGTGTTCGGGCACGGCGGTTTTCTGCGCGCCTGCCAGGACATTCGCCTGCCGTCCGCGCACCAGTTGCCGCTGTACGCCGCCGACCTGGTGCGCGACCGCTCCGGGCAGACCTGGGTGCTGGCCGACCGCACACAGGCGCCGTCGGGCATCGGCTACGCGCTGGAAAACCGCCGCGTCACATCCCGCGTGCTGCCGAGCCTGTACCGCGACGCCCAGGTGCATCGCCAGGAGCCGTTCCTGCGCGCCCTGCGCAGCAACCTGATCGCCGCCGCACCGCCGGCGGCGCGCAACGACCCGGCGCTGGCATTGCTCACGCCCGGCGCGCGCAACGAGACCTATTTCGAACAGGCCCTGCTGGCCGAGAAACTGGGCCTGCAACTGGTCGAAGGCTCCGATCTGCTGGTGCGCGGCGGCCGTCTGCGGCTGCGCGCGCTCGGTGGCCTGACGCCCATCGACGTGCTGTGGCGGCGCGTTGACGACGCCTGGTGCGACCCGCTGGAACTGCGGGCCGATTCCTTCCTGGGCGTGCCGGGCCTGGTGGAAGCCGCGCGCCGCCGCCAGGTCAGCGTGATCAACCCGCTGGGCAGCGGCGTGCTGGAGAACCCGGCCCTGGGCGCCTACCTGCCGGCCCTGGCAAGGCATTTCCTGGGCGAGGACCTGCGCCTGCCCAGTGTCGACAGCTACTGGTGCGGGGATCCGCAGCACCTGCAGCACGTGCTGGCCAACCTGGACCGGCTGGTCATCAAGCGCCTGCAGCGGCACCCGGACCAGCGCTCCGTGTTCGGTGCCACCCTGTCCGCGCAGGAACTGGCAGTCTGGCGCGAACGCCTGCTGGCCCAGCCGGGCCAGTACACGGCGCAGGCTGCCGTGACGCCGGTGCCGACGCCATCGTTCGGCGGCACGCAACTGGGCATGCGCCCGGTCCTGCTGCGCGCCTTCCTGACCGCCGGCGCCGAAGGCTACCGGATCCTGCCGGGCGGCTTTGCCCGCGTCGGCCCGCAGGCCGACACGCTGTTCATCAGCAACCAGGCCGGCGCCATGGGCAAGGACGTGTGGGTACTGGCCAGCGAACCGGAAACCGACACCGCCTATCCGTCGCTGGCACCGGTGGTCGGCGCGGCGCACGGCGGCCTGCCACGGCGCGCCGCCGAGAACCTGTTCTGGGTCGGCCGCTACCTGGAGCGGAGCGTGGCCAGCCTGCGCCTGCTGCGCCTGACGCTGGAGCGGCTGACCGACAGTGACGCCGCGCGAGAACCGGCGGCGCTGGACAGTCAGCGCCTGCTGGCGCAAACCCTGACCCACCTGACCGGCACGCATCCGGATGCGGTGGACCAGAGCGCCATTGCCGAACCGCTGTGGACCCTGCTGACCGACCCGCGGCGCCCCGGCAGTGTGGCCTTTGGCCTGCAGGCACTGGCGCGGGCCGCCGAAACCGTGCGCGAACATCTGCCGCAAGACGCCCTGCATGTGCTGGTCGATCTGTCGGCGCCGCTGACCGGCTTGCCGGCGGCATCCGGCGACGCCGAGCAGATGAACTCGGCCGCCCAGCAGGCGCTGCACGGCGTCCTCGCGCTGTGCGGCGCGCTGGCCGGCGACACGGAACAGGACGCTGGCTGGCATTTCCTGGAGCTGGGCCGCTGCATCGAGCGCGGACAGAATCTGGGCGTCGTCCTGCGCAGCCTGCTGTGCAGCCAGGCGCCGCTGGCCGCCACCCCGGCCGCGATCGAGACGGCGCTGGCCTTCTGCGGCAGCCTGCCGGCGTATCGCCGCC
Organism: Immundisolibacter sp.; assembly: GCF_014359565.1. NCBI lineage: Bacteria > Pseudomonadati > Pseudomonadota > Gammaproteobacteria > Immundisolibacterales > Immundisolibacteraceae > Immundisolibacter > Immundisolibacter sp. The sequence continues at coordinate 384,750 of NZ_JACIZD010000002.1, forward strand.
ATGGCCCGGACGTGCCGCCACTGCGGCTGGCACTGGAACTGCTGCTGCTGGACGCCCGGCAGCCGCGCAGCCTGATGCGCCAGCTGCAGGGCATCGAACGGCATCTGGCGGCGCTGCCGGATCCGGCCACGGGCGTGCAACTGAGCGTCAGCGGCCGGCTGGCGCTGGACGCGATCACCCGCCTGCGGCTGCTCGACATCGTGAGCCTCGACACGGCGGACGGACTCGATCAGACCGCGCTGGACCAGTTTCTGGCCCGCGGCGATTACCTGCTGCGGGAACTGTCGGACGCGATCGCCAGCGCGCATTTCCAGACCCCCGTGGCGCCGCATTCGCTGCTGCGGGTGCCGACCGAGTCGCCATGAACTACCGCACCGTGCATATCACCCGCTACCGCTACGACAAGCCGGTGGTCAGCAGCTACAACGAGGCACACCTGCTGCCGCGCAGTTGCACCGGGCAGACACTGGTCAGCGCCAGCCTGAGCATCGAGCCGCCGTGCCGGGACTACCGCGACCGACAGGATTTTTTCGGAAACACGGCCAGTTATTTCGCCATCCTGGACCCGCACCAGGAAGTCACCATCACGGCCACCAGCGAGGTACGCCTGCAGGCACCGCGGCGGCAGCTGAGCTTCGGCGATGCCATCGACTGGCAGGAGACGGCCCGCCGCCTCGCCGAGGCCGGCGACCCGGAAACCCTGGACGCTGTCCAGTACTGCCTGGACTCGCCCATGGTGCGCGCCCTGCCGGCCCTGCACGATTACGCGGCGGCCAGTTTCCCCGCCGGCCGGCCGCTGGCCGACGCGGTGGCGGAACTGGTGGCCCGCATACATGAGGACTTCACCTACGACCCCACCGCCACCGACGTCGCCACGCCGGTGCTGGAGATACTGCAACGGCGCCGGGGCGTGTGTCAGGATTTCGCGCACCTGGCCATCGGCTGCCTGCGCAGCCTGGGCCTGGCGGCCCGCTACGTGAGCGGCTACCTGGAAACCCTGCCGCCGCCGGGCAGGCCCAAGCTGCAGGGCGCCGACGCCTCGCACGCCTGGCTACAGGTGTACCTGCCCGGCACCGGCTGGCAGGACTGGGACCCCACCAACAACCTGCAACCGTCCGGCCGCCACATCACCACCGCCTGGGGCCGCGACTACAGCGACGTGGCGCCGCTGCAGGGCGTGATCTACGGTGGTGGCGACAATCACCGGATCGAGGTCGCAGTGGATGTGACCGCCCTTCCCGAGCCGGTGGAGCTTTGATGCCCAGCCAGCGCACGGCGAGCGAATTCCTGCGCGCCGGCCGCTACGGCGTTCTGGCCACACTCTCGCGCAGCCTGCCCGGCTACCCGTTCGGCTCGATCACGCCCTACGTGCTCAGCGCCGTCGGCGAGCCGGTCATCTACATCAGCACGCTGGCCGAGCACACCAGGAACATCGGCGCCGATCCACGCGTGTCGCTGACCGTATTCGACCCGGCCGACGCCGCCGATCCGCAGGCCGGCGCCCGCCTGACCTGGATCGCCGACGCCTATGCCCTGGATGCGCCGGCCAGCGCCGCGGTGGCCGAGCGCTACTACCGGTTCTTTCCAGCCGCCCGCGCCTACGCCGACATGCACGATTTCGGCTTCTACGCCCTGCGTCCGGTGCGCCTGCGCTACATCGGCGGTTTCGGCAAGATCGGCTGGATCGAGCCGCACGAAATCGACCTGAGCAACCCGCTGGCGGATGCCGAAGCCGGCATCGTGGAGCACATGAACGGCGACCACGCCGACGCGCTGCGCGCCTACTGCCGGCATTTCCTTGGCCGTGAGGCACGGCAGGTGACGCTGGTCGGTGCCGATGCCGATGGCGTGGACCTGCTGGCCGACGGGGCTGCGCTGCGCCTGCCGTTTGCCGCCCGCGCCGAAAGTGTCGACGCCCTGCGCCAGCAGTTGATCGCACTGTTGCGCGAAACGCGCGAGGCAGCGGGCGGCGCCTGAGCAGCCGCATTGCGACTGGCGTACCGCCAGCACGTAAACTGCTGGCCGGGCACCCGCCCGTCGACCGTCTATCCGAATTCCGCCAAAGAGGAGTCGAATTCATGGCCCGCATTGCCCGCATCCGCACCGCGGCCGGCCCGCGTCACGCGCTCGAACAACCCGATGGCCGGCTGTGCCTGATCGAAGGCGACCTGCTGGGCGACTGGCGGGCGACCGATCAGGTCGCACCCGCCGATGCCCAGCGCCTGGCGCCGGTCGTGCCGCCGACCATCTACTGCATCGGCCTCAACTACCGCAAGCACGCCGAGGAAACCGGCGCCGCCATCCCCCAATATCCGGTCCTGTTCATCAAATCGGCCAGCGCGCTGCACCATCCGGACCAGCCGATCCTGATCCCGACCCACGCGCCCAGTCACAAGGTGGACTACGAGTGCGAACTGGCGGTGGTGATCGGCCGCCGGGCCAAGAACGTGCGCGCCGCCGAGGCCCTCGACTACGTGCTCGGCTACACCTGCGCCAACGACGTCAGCGCCCGCGACTGGCAGATGGAATGGGGCGGCGGGCAGTTCTGCCGCGGCAAATCCTTCGACACCTTCTGCCCACTGGGACCGGTGCTGGTCACGGCCGACGAAATCCCCGATCCGAACGCGCTCGACATCCGCACGACGCTCAACGGCCAGACCGTGCAGTCGGCCAACACCAGCGACATGATTTTCGACGTGCGCACGCTGATCGAGTTCCTGAGCGCCGACTGCACGCTCGAACCCGGCAGCGTGATCCTGACCGGCACACCCAGCGGCGTGGGCGCCGCCCGCAAACCGCCGCTGTGGATGCAGCCCGGCGACGAGGTGTGCGTGGAAATCGCCGGCATCGGCACGCTGCGCAACCCGCTGGCGGCGTCCTGATCGCCATGCAGAAAATTACTCTTGCAACATGGCATCCAACGGCGGTAGGATGCAACCGACTGACCGATCGGTCCACCCCTCCGCTCGGGCCAGTCAGGCTTCGATAATGACTAAGAATCCCCCTCCCAAACCCTGCGCCGCCGCTGCCCACCGAGTCCTCCGGGCAGCGGCGGAAGTTTTTTCCAGCCAGGGCTACGATGCCGCTTCCATCAGCGCCATCGCCGAGCGGGCTTCGGTCAGCAAGGCCAACATCTTCCATCACTTCAAGAGCAAGGCAGCGCTGTATCAGGAAGTCCTGAAAACCGCCTGCCAATCCTTTACCGATGCCATCGACGCGGTCGCCCAGCTCGACGATGACGCCGCCCAACGCCTGTCCGCCTATGCCAGCGAGCGCCTGTGCGCGTATATCGAAGACCCGATGTCCAGCCGTCTGGTGCTGCGCGCGCTCACCAGCGACGGCGCAGATAGCGACATCCAGCCGGTACGTGACGACTTCGCGCGCAACTTTCACCGCCTGGTGGAGCTGATCCGCGCCGGCCAGACCGCAGGACAATTGCGCGCCGACCTGAACCCGGCGCTGGTGGCGCTGATGATCAACGCCGGCAACGTGTTCTATGCCCAGACGCGGCCGATGCTGCGCCACTTCAAGGATGTCGACTGCGCCGATGACCCGCAGCGCTACAACGCCCTGATGATGGATATCCTGCTGCGCGGCATCCTGCCGGCTTGAGCGCCCCCGGCAACGCTGGGGAAGCTGAATAAATCCATCCTGGATTTTTCAGCGCACGCGCGTCCTTGCGCTGGGAAACACTGAACACTGCAGCGTTTCTCTAGCTCACCACCTCGTCCGTCCACACCCGGAAACTCTCGAGCGTGTTCGGGCCAAAGGTGGTCGTGATGGCCACGTCGGCGGCATCCCGACCCCGCGCGATCAGGACCCGCCCGATGCGCTGCCGGTTGTTGCGCGGATCAAAGGTGTGCCAGGCACCGCCCAGGAAAACTTCCATCGACGCGGAGAAATCCATCGCCGAGCTGTCCGGCGGCACGCCGATGTCGCCCAGGTAGCTGGTGCAGTAACGCGCCGGAATGTTCAGGCTGCGGCAAAAGGCAATCGCCAGATGAGCGTAATCGCGGCACACGCCCCGGCGCTCGTTGTAGACCTCCCAGGCGCTTTTCGTGGGACGGGCATGCTCATAGCCAAAACTGATGTGGTCGTGCACGAAGTCGCAAACGGCCTGCACCCGCGCCCAGCCCGGCGCCGTCGTGCCGAAAAGCCGCCAGGCCGTCTCGGCCAGCAGATCGGACTCGCAGAACCTGCTCGGCAGCAGGAACACCAGGGTTTCTTCCGGCAGCGACTCGACCGGATGTTGCAACGCCCCAGGAACCTCCGGATCGACCGTGCCGCGATCGTTGATCAGCGCATCGGTGGTCAGGCGAAAGCGCCCGGCCGGTGCCACCAGGCGCGTGCACCAGTTGCCGAAGCCGTCGCGGTACATGCTGGTCGGCACCCACGGATCGGTGTGCATCTGGTCCGGACGCACTAGGTCGGAGACGCGCGTGTAATGCACGTTCAGCGTGACGATCATCGGCGTTGGCTGCGGGAACTGATAAACAAGCTCGTAACCCAGGCGAATCTGCATCGGAACACTCCGTTGGGCGGGCGGCGAGGAACACCTCGTCGACAGGATTTGCGAACCGGGCCGTGAGCACGCAGCAGGAAGGACTGCGCAGCCGGCGGGTCAACATCAGCACAGGTCGCCTTGGACATGCAGCAGCAACCGCGCCAGACGTTCGATCCACACCGCCTGCCCCGCCGCGTCATCGATCATATCCTGGCGAATCTCCAGTTCGACGTGAGCCAGGCCGCGCGCCTCACCGTAACGAGGAATGGCGTAATCGGTGTCATCGTGGACGGCGTAAGGCTCGTTTTCACCCACGACCAGACCACCCTCGTCGCGCAACGCCTGTGCCAGCAGACGCGCCAGGCGCGGATCGCGGTTGTAGAGCACCGCCACGTGCCAGGGACGAGGGACCCCCAGATACACCGGCGTGAAGCTGTGCAGGGAAACGAGCAGCGTGCGCTGACCTCGGCGCAGGCGAGCGTCCAGCAGCGCGCGGATATGCGCGTGGTAAGGCACGAAAATCTCGGACTCGCGCGCCGCCACCTGAGCACGGGAAATCGACACATTGCCGGGAATGGTCGTGCGCTCGCTGAGGCTGACGATCGAATCGGCGCTGCCCGGCGGCCGGTTGCAATCGATCACCAGGCGCGAATACGGCTGCAGGACGACGCAGGCATCCAGTGCGTCGCCCAAGCCGGATGCGACCGCGCCGGCCCCGATATCCCAGGCAATGTGGCTGGCCAGGGCGTCCGCAGGGAGGCCGATGGTACCCAGACGGCGCGGGATCCGGTTGCCTGCATGGTCACAGATCAGCAAATAGTCCGAGCGGCCATCGGCGTGCTCGATACGCCACGCCGGCGGCTCGTCGGGCGCCAGCAACGGCGGGGTCACGACGCGCATCGGGCAGTACTCATGGTTGCGACACCCGGGTCAGTTGCAGACAGTTCAGCACGAACGGCCGACGCACTGCGGTGCGCCAGCGCCCCGACCTTTGCACCAGGCGGCGGCATATCATGTTCCGGCCCCGCATCGTGCGGGGCACCCCACCCCGAGGAGAAACCGTCATGAAACTCTATGGAGCCGCCTACAGCCGCGCCGGGCGCTGCATCTGGATGCTGGAAGAGATCGGTCAGCCCTATGACCACGTCGGCACCAGCCCGCGCGGCGAAACGCGCACGCCCGAGATGCTCAAGCTGAACCCGAACGGCCACGTGCCGGTGCTGGACGACAACGGCTACGTGATCTGGGAATCGCTCGCCATCAACCAGTACCTGGCCGAGAAGACCGGCACACTGTGGCCGGCCGGTGTCCAGGCGCACGGGCAGATCGCCCAGTGGAGCCTGTGGGCCATGACCGAGGTCGAGCCGCACCTGGTCACCATGCTGATGCACATGATGTTCCTGCCGGAGGCCCAGCGCAGCCCGGAGGCCATCGAGCAGGCCAAGGCCGCCCTTGCCAAGCCGATGCAGGTACTCGACGAGCACCTGGCCGGCCGGCCTTACCTACTGGGCACGGACTTCAATGTCGGCGACCTGAACGTGTGCTCGGTGCTGGGCCTGGCGGCCATGCTGAATTACGACTTCTCGCCCTTTGCCAACGTCGGCGCCTGGCTTGGTCGCTGCAACGGCCGCCCGGCGGCCCAGCGCTACCAGCAAAAGGCACAGGAGGCGATGGCCAAGATGGGCTGACGCCAACTTCAGGAAAGCGCAAAGCCGGCGCCGAAGTCACTCCTCGCGCCGGCTTTTTTGTGCCCGACAGCCGGCGCGATCAGCCGAAGCGGCCGTCCAGGAAATCCAGCACCAGCTGGTTGAAGGCCTGGCGCTGCTCGATCTGAATCCAGTGGCCGCAGTGGTGGAACATGTGCAGCTGGGCATTGGGCATGCGCTCGGCCACGTACAGGCTGGTGCTGGTCGGAATGAAAAAATCCTCCCGGCCGTGCGTCACCAGCGTCGGGTGCGCCATGGCGCGCAGCTCGTGTTCCGGCACCACGAAGGCGTCCACGTGCACCTGCGCGTCGCCCGGGAACATGGCCTCGAACTGCCGGCGGATGCGCTCCTGCATCACCAGGCCGTAGCGCTGTTTGGCAATCGCCTCCACATCCCCGCCCAGCACCTCCGGGTTGTGCAGGAACTTGCGCACCAGGTACGCCAGCTCCTCTTCGGTACCGGCGCGGTAGTAGCCCCAGCCGCGCTGCAGGCCCGGCGTGGCCGTGAACGGCGCGCCGACGGCGCCCATCAGCACGATGCGCTCGAAGCGCTGGGGGTGCCGGCGCAGCAGTTGCAGCGTGACGCCGCCGCCCATCGAGTTGCCCACCAGGTGCGCCTTGGCGATGCCAAGGCCGTCCATCAGAGCGATGATCTGGGCGGTCCACACCTCGATCCAGGCCGCGGCGCCGCTCGGCGGCGCATGGTGCTGGCTGTCGCCAAAGCCGGCGATGTCCGGCGCAATCGCCCGGTAGCGCTCGCCCAGGAACGGCAGCGCGTGCACCCAGTTGGACAGGGCGTTGGCGCCCGGCCCGGAACCGTGCAGCAGGATCACCGGCGTGGCATCGGCCGCGCCGGCCTGGTGATAGAAGGTCTCGAAGCCGCCGGTCGTCAGCCGGTTGCTGGCTACTTGCATGGGATTCTCCTCGGGTTCGGGAATGCTCGACCGGCGCATGGTAACGCCCACGCGCCCGCATCAGCCGGCCGGCAGGAAGTGCATCAGCAGCACCTGCACGAGGCCAATCAGGCCGCCGAGCAGCACGCCAAACCAGGTGATGGCCCGAAACTGCCGGCGCGAGAAGCCCAGCACCAGCGCCTCCAGCTTGGCCACGTCCAGGGCATCGATACGGGCGCGGATGCGTTCGCGGATATGCTCTCCGCTGGGGCCGTCGGCCCGCGCCAGCGCGTCTATTTCCCGCAGCAGCAGGTCGCCCGCCATGCCCTTGGCCATCGACAGCATGGCTGCATTGGCACCCAACAAACCGCCTAGCTGGTCGACCATGCCGGCCACCTTGTCTCGCAACCGCGCACGTACCGGCTCGGTCAGCAGCAGGTCGGCGACCTGTTCACCGTCGAGCACGTGGGCAGTGAACGTGTCGGCGATGGCCAGCGCGATTTGCGCACGTTCGCGCGGAATCAGCCCCGGCGTCAGCGGTACCCGCAGGCGGCCGATGCGCCACGGCCGGTAGGGCCGGAACAGCATGCGGATGGCGACGTCGTTGGTGACGCCACCGATCACGGCGCCAATCAGCGGCGGCAGCACCCAGCCGGTCCATGTGCTCAATGCAACACCTCGCGCATACGCCGCGCCGCCGGCGAGGCCAGATCGATCTCCGGCGCGGTCATCACGCGGTTGCGGCCGGCCCGCTTGGCCTGATACAGCGCAGCGTCCGCTGCCTGCATCAGGTCCTCGGGGCGGCAACCACTGTGGGGACGCACGCTGGCAACCCCGAGGCTGATGGTGACGATCGGATGGCTGGTCCCCGGTGCATGCGGCAACCGCAGATTCTCGACTGCCCGTCGCAGCATGTCGGCCACCGCGCTGGCACCGCTGGCCGGCGTCAAAGGCAGCAGGACGCCGAATTCCTCGCCACCGAGCCGCACCACCAGATCGCCGTGGCGGTGCACCAACTCGCGCGCGACCGCCGCCAAGCGGCGCAGACAGGCATCCCCGCCCGGATGGCCGTAGTGGTCGTTGTACGGCTTGAATTCGTCCACATCGAAGATGACCAGGGCCATTTCGCCGCGCAGGCGCAGCGCGCGCTGCCACTCGCCGGCCAGGGTTTCCTCGAAATGCCGCCGATTGGCTAGACCGGTCAGCTGGTCGAAGCGGGCCAGGCGCGCGAACTCCACCTGCATCTGCACGCCATCGACATAGGTACGGTGCAGTTCCAGGCCGGCCAAGGCACTGCTGCAGGCGAGCAGCAGCAAGGCACCGGCGCCGCCGGGCAGCGGCTGCGGACCCAGCAGCATCAGTGCCAATGGCCCCGTCAGCGTCGCGACCAGCAGCCACGCATAAGGGCGTCCAAGCCGCGCGAGAGATGGAAACTCCACCAGTATTGCGGCGCCGAGCACCACCCAGGCGAACAGCTGCAGCACGTGCGGTTTGCCAACCACTAGAAGGACGCTGCCAACACCCCAGACCAGGCCGCCAACCAGTGTCGCGTTGACGTAATGTGCCCGCCACCGTGGCAACTGCGCGTCCCCGACGCGCTCGCGATTGAAACGCCGCACCAACAGCAGGCGGCCTGCCGTCACCACGCCGTGCGCCAGCAGCCAAGCCCCCGCCCCCGGAGCCGGCAGGACCGGCCACAGCAGCCCGGCCAGACCACAGGCACACAGCAAACTGAGCAGCGGCGGCACCGAGCCGCGCCGATACAGATCCACCACCTGGCGCCGCAGCTGGGGGTGGGGGCTGAGCCGCTGTGCGGCAGGGCCAAGATCGTCGTGACCGGCCGGCCCGTCGCCGATCGGCCTGGGGCTGCGCAGCCGGGCGGTTCGCATGATGTTCACCTCACGGACCGGGCGCACGCAAACCCACCTCGAACAGGCTCTCCAGATCGTGCCGCGAATAGGCGCGAAAGGCGAGCAGGGTCTGCGTGCTCACGATACCGGGCAAACCGGCCAGCCGGTCTGTCACCAGTACCGAAAGATCGTCGGCCGACGCCACGCGGGCAATGGCCACCAGGTCATGCTGGCCGCTGACCGAGTACACCTCGGCCACGCCAGGCAGTTCGGCCAGGGTCTGCGCCAGGGCGCTCACCTGGCCCCGCGCCGCCTGAATCAACACGAAGGCCGTGATCATGTGGCGGTCTCCTTCGATTCAACCGCTCGCAGGGCACGTCCTGCAAACGGCAGAAGCAGATAGGCGGGAAAACACAGAAAAAACGTAAGCAAGAAATAGTCCCGATAGCCCAGCCACGCCGCGCCGAAACCGCTGGCGAAGGCGGCCAGCGATCGGCTCAGGGCGAACAGCGACGACAGCAACGCATACTCGGTTGCCGCCTGACGGGGGTCCACGACCGACATCAGGAATGCCAGAAACGCGCCCGTACCCAGCCCACCGGTGAACGATTCGACCATGCTTGCTCCGTATAGCACGGACGTTGAGACCCCGCCCGCTTCGGCAAGTTGCGCCGCGTAGACGTAACCCAGATTCGACATCGCCTGCAGCAATCCGAGCGACCACAGCGCCGTGAAAATGCCAAGACGGTGCGTCGCCACGCCGCCGAGGACGCCCCCGGCAACGGACAGTAACAGACCAACGTTGACGGAAATGAGGCCTATTTCACTGGCCCGAAAGCCGGCATCCACCCAGAACGGCTTGACCATGAATCCCATGGCCGCATCGCCCAGCTTGAAGGTCAGCGCGAACGCCAGCACGGCGAGCATATAGGGCCGCGCCAGCAGCGCCGCAAACGGCGCCGTCACCGGGCCGGATCCGGCGCGCACCGGTTGCAGCGCGGCCAGTCCCAGCAAGCCCGCCGCCAGCACCGCCAACGCCACCTCAGCCCGCCCGCTGATCCACCCCATCTGCCGCCCGGCCAGCCAGGCCAGCACCAGCAACACCGACAGCCCGGCCAGAGCCACGCGCGGCTGGCGCGCCATTGCACGCAAGTCTGCCAAGCGCGGCGGCGGCCCGACACGCGGGGCTTCCATCGGCGCCGCGCGGCACACCAGGGCCAGCACGACCAGCAGACCGGCGGCCGCCAACTGGGTGCCGGCCCAGCCGATGCGGTCGCTGAGCATCAAAAGCCCGCCGGCCGCCAGCATGCCGACCCTGTACAACGCGATGCGCACACCGTTGGCAAGACCGAGCTCCGCGCGCGGCACTTTCTCGACCGTGTAGCCGTCGATGGCGATGTCGTTGGTGGCCGACAGCGCGGCGAACACGCCCAGCACCAGCCACATCTGCGGCTGCCCTGGGTCCATGCCCACCAGGGCGGCCATACACAGCGCCATCAGCAGATTGGCGGCCTGCATCCAGCGCCGATGATGGCGCCAGGCGTCCACCGCGGGCGCCCACAGGAACTTGAACGTCCAGGCCAGGCCAAGCAGGCCAAGCACGCCGATCTGGCGCAGATCCACCCCATGCTGGCGGAAGTACACCGGCAACAGGTCCAGAAAGATGCCCAGCGGCAGACCCTGCGCGAAATACAGCACGCCCACCCAGAACAGGCGCGAGCGCAGCGGCGAGACGGTGTTCATTGGACGCTATCCAACGGCGCCATCGTTTCGCTCCTCCGCATCGGCCAGCTGCGGGCTGAACCAGGACAGCGCCTCGTGCAAACCGACCACGCCGCCGACGATGATCAGCGCCGGGCCGGGCAAGCCCTGAGCGGCCGTGGCCAGCTCGCCCAGCGGCGCGGTGACGACCTGCTGGCGCAGCGTGGTGCCCTCGGCCACCACGGCCGCCGGCGTGGCGGCATCCTTGCCGTGCGCGATCAGCGCCGCGCAGATCTCGGCCAGCGCGCCAAGACCCATGTAGATCACGAGGGTGCCGCCCAGCGCCACCAGCTGCGGCCAGGGCAGGTCCACACTGCCGTCCTTGAGGTGGCCGGTCACGAACACGCACAGCTGCGCATGGTCGCGGTGCGTCAGCGGAATGCCGGCGTAGGCGGCGCAGCCACTGGCTGCCGTCACGCCGGGCACCACCTGAAACGGAATGCCCTCGGCCGCCAGGGTGGCGATTTCCTCCCCGCCACGCCCGAACAGGAACGGGTCGCCGCCCTTGAGGCGCAGCACCCGCTTGCCCTCGCGCGCCAGGCGCACCAGCAACGCGTTGATGTCCCCCTGCGGCAGCGTGTGCTGGCTGGCGCGCTTGCCGGCGTCGATGCGCTCGGCCTCGCGCCGCGCCATGTCCAGGATTTCCGGCGCCACCAGGCGGTCATGGACCACCACGTCGGCCTGCTGCAGCAGACGCAGGGCCCGAAAGGTCAGCAGGTCCGGATCGCCGGGACCGGCACCGACCAGATACACCTCGCCTACCCCGCCGGCCGCGCCGCGTTCGAGCAGGTGATCCAGCAATTGCCGGGCACGCCGATCCTGGCCGGACAGCGCCAGTTCCGCCACCGGGCCTTGCAGGGTTTCGTCCCAGAAGCGGCGACGGGCGACCGGATCGGCAATCCGCTCGCGGACTTTGCCACGGACGCTGCCGGCCAGCTCGGCCAAGCGGCCGTAGGCGGCCGGGATCAGGGTTTCCAGCCGCGCCCGCAGCAGGCGCGTCAGCACCGGTGCCCGGCCGCCGGAACTGACGGCCGCGATCACCGGCGAGCGATCCACCACCGCCGGCATGATGAAACTGCACAGTGCCGGCGTGTCCACCACGTTGACCGGCAGGCCGCGCGCGCTGGCCAATGCCGCCACCTGGGCATTGACCTGCGCATCGTCGGTGGCGGCGATGACCAGCGTCATGCCGTCGAGGTCGACCTCCGCAAACGGCCGCTCGCGAAGTTCCACCGCGCCAGCCATGGCCCGCAGCTCGGGCGTGAAGTGCGGCGCCACCACCACGCCGCGCGCGCCGGCCCGCAGCAGCAGCGCCAGCTTGCGCGCCGCCACCGGGCCGCCGCCCACCACCAGGCACGGCCGGCCCCGCACATCCAGAAAAATCGGCAAATAATCCATGGGCTCAGTGTGCTCGCAGCTCCGCGCGGTGCCCTGCAGGACGATCGGGCAAACGTGGACGGCGCCGGCTGGCGTAGGGCTGGCGAAAAAGGCTTCTGTATAGTGCGGCGCGACCCGCCGATAGGCTTTCGAGGAGGATGGTCATGAATCTGGAACTGGCAGGAAAAGTCGTCATCGTCACCGGCGCCAGCCAGGGCATCGGCCTGGCCACGGCGCTGAGTTTTGCGGGCGAAGGCGCCCGGCTGCTGCTGGCGGCGCGCGGCGCGGATGGTCTCACGGCCGCTGCCGCAGCGGCCACGGCCGCCGGTGCGCCGCAGGTGCAAACCGTCACCTGCGACGTCACGGTGGACACCGACGTCGACGCCCTGATGGCAACTGCCCGGCAACACTTCGGACGCGTCGACGTGCTGGTCAACAACGCCGCCGGCAAACTGCCGGCCGGCGACTTTGCCGACATCAGCAACGAGGCCTGGCTGGCCGGCTGGAACCAGAAGCTGCAGTGCCACATTCGCGCCTGCCGGGCCGTCTACCCGATCATGTGCGAGCAGAAAAGCGGCGTCATCGTGAACGTGCTGGGCACCGCCGCGCGCAACCCCAAGGCCTCCTACATGCCGGTGGGCATCAGCAACGCGGCGCTGTTCAACTTCACCAAGAGCTTTGCCGACCTGTGCGCGCCGCAGGGCATCCGGGTGGTCGGCGTGGCGCCGGCGGGCGTGACCACCGACCGCTGGACGCGCCTGATCAATGCCCGCGCGCCTGCCGAAGGCAAGACGCCCGAGCAACTGCAGGCGGAAATCGACGCCGCGCTGCCACTGGGCCGCATGGCCTACCCGCAGGACGTGGCCGACGCCATCTGCTTCGCCGCCTCGGCGCGGGCGGCCTATATCTGCGGCAGCGTCATCACCGTGGACGGCAACAGCACGCAGGGCGTGTATTTGTAGCGTCGCGGCCGCCTGCGCCGGAGCATGGAGGGCGCGGCCATTGATGCAATTCAACCGGCGGTGCCACCGCGCGCGGCAGGCACCCAGTCATCAGCCGGTTAGTCAACGTTGCCCTGTCGATCAGCCGCCCGATGGCCGTGGCAGCACCGCGGCCGGGTCGATCGGCGTGCCGCGGTAACGGATCTCGAAATGCAGCACGCCGCGCCCATCGCCGGGGCTGCCCATGCTGGCGATGGTCTGACCGCCGCTGACAGTGCTGCCCTCGGCCACGGCGATTTTCTGCAAGTGACCGTAGGCGCTCAGGTAATCCTCGTTGTGTTTGACGATGAGCAGGTTGCCGTACTGGCGCAGGCCGTTGCCGGCGTAGACAACAGTGCCGGCGGCCGCGGCGCGAACCGGCTGGCCGATCTGGCCGGCGATGTCCAGTCCCTTGTTGCCGCCGTGGGCGGCCACGTATCCACGCAGCGTGGTGCCGGCCGTCGGCCAGGTCCAGCCGCCGGCCGGCGCGATCGGCGGGGCCGCAGGAGCACCGCCCGCACCGGGCAGGTGCAGGCGTTGGCCGGGATAGATCGTGTAGGGCGACCGGATGCCGTTCAGGCGCGCCAATGCCTGGTAATCGATGCCATAGCGGCGGCCGATGATCGCCAGCGTCTCGCCCCGCTGGACGACATGTTCGCCACTTGGCAGCGAGGCGCTTGCATGCGACGACGCGGTTGGCGAAACCGCCGGCGGGCGGCCGGATCGACCGGCGCAGCCGGCCAGGATCAGCGCAATGACCAGCGCCAGCAGCACGCGCGCCGCTTGGCCGCCCAGCGCAGGGCGCAAGGCAGCCTGCGGGGCCTCGCCGGGCGCCTCAGCCCCGGCCGCGCCGCAGCGGCACGAAATGCGCAGCACCCAGGCGTTCCTCGTGCAGGCCGGTGGCGGTTCGGGTGAAGCGGCGCAGAACCTGCTCGCGCGAACCCACCGGCGCGATGAGCCGTCCGTCCTGGGCCAGCTGTTCGAACAGCTGCGGCGCCAGCGTAGCCGCCGCGGCGGTGATCAGGATGCCGTCGTACGGACCTTTGCCCGGCAGGCCCTGACTGCCGTCGCCGACCACCAGGGCCACGTTGCGCACGCGAAGGTCGCGCAGCACGCGCCGGGCCTGGGCGGCCAGGGCGCCGATACGCTCGATGCTGACCACCTCCGGCACCAGTGCCGCCAGCACGGCGGTCTGGTAGCCCGAGCCAGTGCCGATTTCGAGCACCCGGCGCAGCGATGGCCCCTGCAGCAGGGCGCTGGTCATCTGCGCCACGGTGAGCGGCTGGGAAATGGTCTGGCCGTGGCCGATGGGCAGCGACACGTTGTCGTAGGCACGGCTGGCGAGGGCTTCCTCCACGAACAGATGCCGCGGGATCTGACGCATCACATCCAGCACCCGCGCATCCAGCGGCGACAGCTGCGCCAGGGTCTCGACCAGCCGGTCACGCGTGCGCTGCGAGGTCATGCCGATGCCGGCGGCCTGCTGGCCGGAACCGGAATCGGCACGGAACGGGTTGCTCATCGGCTTGGAGATGTACCGGCGCGGCAGCAAAACGGGGCAATCTCCGGCCGGAAATTGCCCCGTGCAGAATTGGTCGGGACGAGAGGATTTGAACCTCCGACCACTTGACCCCCAGTCAAGTGCGCTACCAGGCTGCGCCACGCCCCGAGAAATCGATGTGATGCGACGGCCCGCATCAGGTCTTCAGTATCGCCAGAACCTCTTCCAGTTCCTGCCGCATCTGGCGCACCAGCTGCGCCGTGCGGTCCGCATCCTGGCGGCCTGCCTCCCCGCCCAGGCGCTGGCGGGCGCCGCTGATGGTGAAGCCCTGTTCGTACAGCAGGCTGCGAATCTGGCGGATCAGAATCACGTCCTGACGCTGATAGTAGCGCCGGTTGCCGGTGCGCTTGGCCGGCGTCAGCTCCGGGAATTCCTGTTCCCAGTAGCGCAGCACGTGGGGCCGCACGCCGCACAGTTCGCTGACCTCGCCGATACCGAAATAGCGCTTGCCCGGTATCGGCGGCAACTGGTCATTCTGCGACGGTTCCAGCATAGGTATCGACGCGACGCTTCAGCTGTTGACCGGGCTTGAAAGTTACCACACGGCGCGCGGTGATAGGAATTTCCTGGCCGGTCTTGGGGTTGCGACCCGGGCGCTGGCGCTTCTGGCGCAAGGTGAAATTGCCAAAGCCGGACAGTTTCACGCCCTCGCCACGGGCCAGCGCCGCGCGCATGTGCTCGAAGAAGGACTCCACGATCTGGCGCGCCTCGCGTTTGTTGACGCCCAGCTCGCTGCACAGCAGCTGGCTCATCTCGGCCTTGGTCAGGGTGCTGTTCATGTTCAGTCTCGCAGGTGCGCCCGGTGGGCCTCGGCGAGCGCCCGCAGCAGGCGGGCGATCAGCGGCTCCACATCGGCGTCAGTCAGGGTGCGCTCGGTGGCAGACAGGGTAATGCCAAGCGCGACGCTCTTGTAGCCGTCCGGCACGCCCTGACCCTGGTATACGTCAAAGATCAGCAGCTCCTGCACCGGCGCCTGCGCGCAGGCGGCGCGTGCCGTGGCCAGGATATCGGCGGCAGCCACGTCGTTCGGCAGCACGATGGCCAGGTCGCGGCGCACGGCCGGGAAACGCGACACTTCTGCGTAGGCGGGCACGCGCCCGGCGGTCAGTGCCGCCAGCTCGATCTCGAACAGCAGCGGCGAATCGATTTTCAGTTCCGCCTCGAGAGCCGGGTGCAGGCGCCCCAGCCAGCCGACCGGCTGGCCTGCGCGCAGCAGGCGGGCGCTCTGGCCGGGATGCAGCGCCGGATGTTCGGCCGGCTCGAAGCTGAACCGGTCGGCGCAGCCGGTGATGGCCAGCAGCGCCTCGACGTCGGCCTTCAGGTCGAAAAAATCCACCGGCTGCGCCGGGATCGACCATTGTTCGGGACTGCGCGGGCCGGCGATCAATCCGGCCAGCTGCGCGTCCTGACGCAGTCCGCTGCCGTCGTCCACAAACCGCAGTCCGGTTTCGAACAACCGCACCCGCGCCGCCTGGCGGTTGGCGTTGTGCGCATAGGCCGCCAGCAGGCCGGGCCACAGGCTGGTGCGCATCACGGCCAGTTCGGCAGACAGCGGGTTGGCCAGCGCCAGGGGCTGGTTTTGCGGGTCGATCAGGGCTTGCAGGGTCTGGTCGACGAAACTGTACGTGATGGCTTCCTGATAACCGCGATCGACCAGGGCCAGGGCCAGCCGCTGGCGGGAGACGCGGTCGTCGTCGGCGGCCGGGAAATTGCCGCGCGGTGCCGGGCGGATACTGGGCAGGTTCTCGTAGCCGTGAACGCGCGCCAGCTCCTCGATCAGGTCTTCCTCGCAGCCAAGATCGAAGCGCCGGCTGGGGGGGCGTGCCTGCCAGACGCCGGTTGATTCCAACGTGACATCGATATCGAGCCGCTGCAGGATGGCTTCGATCTCGTCAGACGGCAGCGACGTGCCCAGTACGTGCTCGACCCGCGTCTGACGCAGCCGGATGGACGGCGTGGCCGGCAGCTCGGCCTCGGCGCAGGCTTCCACGATCGGCCCCGGCTGGCCGCCGCACAGGTCCAGCAGCAGCCGCGTGGCCCGTTCGATGGCCAGTCGTTGCAGCTGCGGGTCCACGCCGCGTTCGAAACGCTGCGAAGCGTCGGTTTGCAGCCCCAGCGCCCGCGCCCGTCCGGCGATGGCGCGCGGCGCAAAAAAGGCGCTTTCGAGCAGCACGTTGCGCGTGGCGTCGCCCACAGCCGAGTCCGCCCCGCCCATGATGCCGGCTGCAGCCAACGGCCCGGTGTCGTCGCAGATCAACAACAGCTCGGCACCGACCTCGATGTCCTGCTCGTTGAGCAGCCGCAGCCGCTCACCGGGCCGCCCGTGGCGCACCACGATGTCGCCGCTGAGGCGCTCCAGGTCAAACGCGTGCAGCGGCTGGCCCAGTTCCAGCAGCACGTAGTTGGTGATGTCCACCACCGGCCCGAGGCTACGCAGGCCAGCCCGGCGCAGGCGTTCCTGCAGCCACAGCGGGGTACTCGCCTGCGGGTCGATGTTCTCGACCACGCGGCACAGGTAGCGCGGGCAGCCCTGCGGCGCCTCCAGTCGCACGCCGAAGCGACGCGGGCTGACCGGCGCAACGGCGGCGATGTCGGGCGGCGACAACGGGGTCTGCGTGAGCGCGGCAAGTTCCCGGGCGAGGCCCGACAGGCTCAGGCAGTCGCCGCGGTTGGGCGTCAGTTCGACCTCGATGATGCGGTCGTCGAGCTGCAGGTAGTCGGCAAGCGGCTGGCCGACCGGCGCGTCGGCCGGCAGTTCGAGCAGGCCGGCCTGGCCTTCTCCGAGCCCGAGTTCGCGCGCCGAGCACAACATGCCCTCGGAGGTTTCGCCGCGAATCTTGCTCTTTTTGATGTGCAGGCCACCCGGCAAGCGGGCGCCGACCCTGGCCAAAGGCACGCGCAGATCCGGCCGCGCATTGGGTGCACCACAGACGATATTGAGCAGCGCCTCGCCGGGAATCGCTTCCACCTCGCACAGGCGCAGGCGGTCGGCGTCCGGATGCGGGCGGGTGGTCACGATGCGTGCCACCACGACATTCTCCAGCGCCTCGGCCACCGGCTCGATGCTGCCGACCTCGATACCCGCCATGGTCAGGCGCTGGGCAATGCCGGCCGTGTCGAGCGGCGGATTGCACCACTCACGCAGCCAGGTTTCGCTGACTTTCATCCGCGCGCGGCCTAGTTGAACTGGCGCAGGAAGCGCAGGTCGTTGTCGAAGAACAGCCGCAGATCGCCGATCCGGTACTGCAGCATGGCCAGGCGCTCCACGCCCATGCCGAACGCGAAGCCGGTGTAGCGCTGCGGATCGACATTGACGTTGCGCAGCACGTTCGGATGCACCATGCCGCAGCCGAGCACCTCCAGCCAGCCAGTGTGCTTGCACACGCGGCAGCCGGCGCCGTCGCAGATGACGCAGCCGATGTCGGCTTCCGCCGACGGCTCGGTGAACGGGAAAAACGACGGCCGAAAGCGGATCGGCAAGTCCTCGCGGTCGAAAAACCGGCGCAGGAACTCGATCAGCACGCCCTTGAGGTGCGCAAAGCTCACGCCCTCGTCGACCATCAGCCCTTCCACCTGGTGGAACATCGGCGTGTGGGTGAGGTCCGAATCGCGCCGGTAGACGCGGCCGGGGGCGATCAGTTGCACCGGCGGCCTGCTGCGTTCCATGACGCGAATCTGCACCGGCGAGGTGTGCGTGCGCAGCAGCAGACCGGACGGCAGGTAGAAGGTGTCGTGCATGGCCCGCGCCGGATGGTCGGCCGGGATGTTCAGGGCGCCGAAGTTGTGGAAATCGTCCTCGATCTCCGGGCCTTCCTCGACGTCGAAGCCGATGCCGCGAAACAGCATCTCGATGCGGGCCAGCGTGCGCGTGATCGGATGCAGCCCACCCGGCTGCTCGCCGCGGCCGGGCAGGGTGACGTCGACCCGCTCGGCCTGCAGGCGGGCGATCAGGCTCGCCTCGCGCAGCACCTCGCGGCGGGCCTCGGTGGCGGCCTCGATGGCCGATTTGGCGTCGTTGACCGCCTTGCCAAAGTCGCGCCGCTGCTCGGGCGGCAATTGCGGCAGGCCGCGCAGCAGCTGCGCCACGGCGCCCTTCTGGCCCAGATAGGCGACGCGCAGCTGTTCCAGGGCCGCCTCGTCATGACAGGCGGCGATGGCGCGCTGGGCTTCCTGGGCAAGGTGCTGCGGGTCGGTCATGTCGATTCGGAACAAAAAAAGGGCAGACCAGGCTGCCCTTCGTTCGGCGCGTGGCGCGCTCGTTTCGTGTCAGCTCGCCAGGGCGGCCCGGGCCTGCTGCGCGAGAACCTCGAAAGCGGCCGCATCGTGGATGGCCAGATCGGCCAGCATCTTGCGATCGACCTCGATGCCGGCCTTGTGCAGACCGTTCATGAACAGGCTGTAGGACAGGCCCGACTGGCGCGCGCCGGCGTTGATACGCACGATCCACAGCGCGCGGAACTGACGCTTGCGCTGGCGGCGATCGCGGTAGGCGTACTGCCCGGCTTTGATGACGGCCTGGTTGGCGACGCGAAACACGCGGCTGCGGGCGCCGTAATAGCCCTTGGCCAGTTTCAGGACTTTCTTGTGGCGGGCGTGGGCGGTGACGCCGCGTTTGACTCTAGGCATGACTCAGTGACTCGTGCGGGAACTGCGGGAGCGTCAGGCGTACGGCAGCATCTGCTGCACGGAGGCCGTATCGGAAGCGCACACCAGGGTGGTGCCGACCAGGCCCCGCTTACGCTTGGAGCTTTTCTTGGTCAGGATGTGGCGCAGGTGCGAATGGCCGCACTTGAACGCCCCAGAGCCGGTTTTCTTGAACCGCTTGGCGGCGCCGCGTTTGGTCTTGAGCTTGGGCACGGCTTCATTACTCCTGAATACTGTTCTGTGAAGCGCCGCGACGGGCAGCGCCTGCGTGGGCTCGCGCCTATTTGCGCGGGCTCATCACCATCACCATCTGGCGGCCTTCCAGCCGCGGGTATTGTTCGACCACCGCCACGCCCTTGAGGTCGTCCTCCAGGCGCTGCAACAGCTCGCGACCAAGCTCCTGGTGCGCCATTTCGCGACCGCGAAAGCGCAGCGTGATCTTGGCCTTGTCGCCTTCCTCGAAGAACCGCAGCAGGTTGCGCAGCTTGACCTGGTAGTCGCCATCGTCGGTCTGGGGCCGGAACTTGACCTCCTTG
Organism: Immundisolibacter sp.; assembly: GCF_014359565.1. Classification (NCBI taxonomy): domain Bacteria; kingdom Pseudomonadati; phylum Pseudomonadota; class Gammaproteobacteria; order Immundisolibacterales; family Immundisolibacteraceae; genus Immundisolibacter; species Immundisolibacter sp. Next base: position 404,561 of record NZ_JACIZD010000002.1, read on the forward strand.
ACCTGAATCTGCTTCTGGTTGCGCTTGGCGACCTGCTGTTTCTTGCTCTCCGTGTACAGAAACTTGCCGAAGTCCATGATCCGGCACACCGGCGGCTCGGCACTGGGCGAAATTTCCACCAGATCGAGCCCGGCTTCGGAAGCGGCTTCCAGCGCCTGCATGCGGCTGACCACGCCCACCTGTTCGCCTTCCGGGCCGATCAGGCGTATGGACGAGGCGGTAATTTCCTCGTTGACGCGGAGTTTTTTCTCTTTCGCGATGTCTCAGCACTCCGTAACGCAATGGCCGCGGTTCGCAACTTCGGCAACGAGGGTCGCGACAACATCTGCCAGCGGCAGGCTGCCCTTGTCCTCGCCGGAGCGCGTACGCACGGCCACCGTTGAATTGGCGCACTCCCGCTCGCCGACGACCAGCAAGTAGGGAACACGCTGCAGGGTATGTTCGCGGATTTTATAGCCGATCTTCTCGTTCCTCAAGTCGGCCTCCACGCGCAAGCCCGCGTCGCGCAGAGTTTCGGCCACTTGCGAGGCGTAGCGGGCGTGACTTTCGGTGATGCTCAGCACCACCGCCTGACGCGGAGCGAGCCACAGCGGGAAAGCCCCGGCGTGGTGCTCGATCAGGATGCCGAGGAACCGCTCCATCGACCCGACGATGGCCCGATGCAGCATGACCGGCACCTTGCGGGTGTTGTCCTCAGCCACATACTCGCAACCCAGGCGCTCGGGCATCATGAAATCCACCTGCATGGTGCCAAGTTGCCAGGCCCTGCCGATGGCGTCCTTCAGGTGGTACTCGATCTTGGGGCCGTAAAAGGCGCCTTCGCCGGGCAACTCCTCCCAGGCCACGCCGCAGGCGCCCAGGGCCGCGCGCAGCGCCGCCTCGGCCTTGTCCCACACAGCGTCCGAACCGAGCCGCTTGTCCGGCCGCAGGGCGATCTTGACCGCCACCTGCTCGAAACCGAAGGCCGCATAGACCTTCAGCGCCTGGCGGTGGAAATCGGTTACTTCCGATTCGATCTGCTCGGGGGTGCAGAAAACATGGCCGTCATCCTGCGTGAAGGCGCGCACGCGCATGATGCCGTGCAGGGCGCCCGAGGGCTCGTTGCGGTGACAGGCGCCAAACTCGCCATAGCGGATCGGCAGCTCACGGTAGCTGTGCAGGCCGGCTTTGAAAATCTGCACATGACCCGGGCAGTTCATCGGCTTGAGCGCGTATTCGCGCTTTTCCGACTCGGTGAAAAACATGTTCTCCTGGTAGTTGTCCCAGTGGCCCGAGGCCTTCCACAGGGATACATCCAGGATCTGCGGGCAGCGCACTTCCTGGTAGCCGGATTCCTTGTAGACCTGGCGCATGTACTGCTCGAGCGTCTGCCACAGCGCCCAACCCTTCGGGTGCCAGAACACCATGCCGGGCGCTTCTTCCTGCTGGTGGAACAGGTCCAGCTGACGCCCGATGCGCCGGTGGTCGCGCTTCTCGGTCTCCTCCAGCATGTGCAGGTAGGCGTCGAGGTCTTCCTTCTTGGCCCAGGCGGTACCGTAGATGCGCTGCAACATCTCGTTGCGCGAATCGCCGCGCCAGTAGGCGCCGGCCACGCGCATCAGCTTGAATACCTTGAGCTTGCCGGTGGACGGCACATGCGGCCCGCGGCACAGGTCGACGAAATCGCCCTCGCGGTACAGCGACACGTCCTCGCCTTCCGGGATGGCGGCAATCAGTTCGGCCTTGTACTTCTCGCCCTGGGCCAGGAAGAACGCCACGGCCTCGTCGCGTGGCAGCACCTGCCGGGTCACCGGAATGTCCCGCCGGGCCAGCTCCGCCATGCGCTTTTCGATGGCGACCAGATCGTCCGGCGTGAATGGCCGGCTATAGGCGAAGTCGTAATAGAAGCCGTTCTCGATCACCGGGCCGATGGTGACCTGCGCCTCGGGAAACAGCTCCTTGACCGCGTAGGCGAGCAGGTGGGCCGTCGAGTGGCGAATGACCTCCAGGCCGTCCGGGTCGCGCTCGGTAATGATGGCCAGATCCGCGTCGTTCTCGATCACGTACGAGGTATCGACCAGCTTGCCGGCCACCTTGCCGGCAAGCGCCGCGCGCGCCAGGCCGGGGCCGATGTCGCCCGCCACCGTCGCCACGCTGACCGGCTGCGGATAACTGCGGGTGGAACCGTCGGGCAGGCGGATTTCGGGCACGGGGCCTCCAGGTGAACTACCGGCTGACCGGCGGTGGGTGGCACGTCGGGGAGCGGCTCGAATACGGCTGAAGTCGACCAGAACCGTGGCCACCGACAGCCGCGCAGATTATCACGCGCAACCGGCAAGCCCGGGCGCCGGGGTAGCCCCGGCGGGCACCAAACCGCGCTGATCGCGCCGGCCGACCGATCGGCCGGAGCCAGTTCCGAACGCTCCTGCACGGTCGCTCCGCGCGTCCTGCGACACCATGCCGCATCCCCGGCCGGCGGCGATCCGGCTAGCCTGAGTGGCGCTGCGTGCCTGCCAAATGGCACCAGCGCCTACCAGCTTCATCCAGACCGGGAACCTCATGCCCTCATCCGTTCGGCGCTCGCTCGCCATCGCTGTCCTGGCCACGCTATCCGGCCCGCTCGCGGCCGAGACCCGCATCGTCATCACCGCCCCCGGGGAAACCGGCGGCCAGACCTTGAACACCTCGATCCTGGACCAAGCGGCCCTTGCACCGCTGCGCTACCGCAGCAGCGATACCGCCAGCCTGCTGCGCGACCTGCCCGGCGTGAGCCTGCGCGGCGCCGGTGGTGTGTCCAGCCTGCCGGCCATCCACGGCCTGGCCGATGACCGGCTGCGCATCAAGGTCGACGGCATGGACCTGGTGTCGGCCTGCCCCAACCACATGAACTCGCCGCTGTCGTATCTGGACCCGACGGCGGTGGCGCGCATCGCCGTCTATGCCGGCGTCACGCCGGTCAGCGTCGGCGGCGACAGCATCGGCGGCACCATCGTCGTCGATTCGGCGCCGGCGGCGTTTGCGGCGCCCGGCCAAACCCGCGTGACCGGCGAGGCCGGCGCCTTTTACCGCAGCAACGGCGAGGCCCGCGGCGCGCACATCGCCGCCGGCGTGGCCGGGGCCAATGCCAGCTTCCTGTACACCGGCGCCGGCACCGAGGCCAACAACTACGACGCCGGCGACGCGTTCAAGCCGGCCGGTCCGGCGGCGCTGGGCCGCGGCTGGCTGGACGGCGACGAGGTCGGCTCGAGCGCCTACAAGGCCATCAACCAAGCCGGCCGGCTGGCCCTGCGTGGCGATGGGCATCTGCTGGAACTGAAATATGCCCGCCAGCACATCCCCTACGAGGGCTTTCCCAACCAGCGCATGGACCTGACCGACAACCAAAGCGATCAGGTGAACCTTGCCTACACCGGCCAGTACCGCTGGGGTGAGCTCAAAACCCGCCTCTACCACGACGCCACCGACCACCGCATGAACTTCGGCGACGACAAGCAGTTTTATTACGGCGACGCGCCGGGCATGCCGATGGCAAGCGAGGGCAGGAACACCGGCGCCACGCTCAGCGCCGCCATGCCGCTCACCGCCACCGGCACGCTGCGCATCGGCAGCGAGTACCAGCGCTACCGGCTCGATGACTGGTGGTCGCCGTCGGGCAGCGGCATGATGATGGCGCCGGGCACCTTTTGGAACATCAACGACGGCCAGCGCGACCGCTACGCCGTGTTCGGCGAATGGGAAAGCCGCTGGAGCGCGCAATGGCAAGGCCTGCTGGGCGTGCGCCACGAGACGGTCAGGATGGATGCCGGACCGGCCGCCGGCTACAGCATGATGTACGCGGCCGACGCCAACGCATTCAACGCCAGAAACCACGACAAGACCGACCACAACTGGGACGCGACGGCCCTGGCGCGCTTCGCCCCGGATGCCCGGCAGACCTTCGAGCTGGGACTGGCCCAGAAGACCCGCTCGCCGAATCTTTACGAGCGCTATACCTGGTCGACCCTGGCCATGGCGGCGGTCATGAACAACTTCGTTGGCGACGGCAACGGCTACGTCGGCAATCTGGACCTTGACCCTGAAATCGCCCGCACGGTGAGCCTGGCCGCCGACTGGCACGACGCCGCGCAGGCGCGCTGGAACATTCGCCTGAGCCCCTACTACACCCGCGTCGAGGACTACATCGACGCCCGCTGCCTGGGCACATGCACAGCCCGGCAGTTCAACGTGCTCAAGTACGACAACGCATCCGCGCGCCTGTACGGCGTCGACCTGTCCGGCTCGGTGCGGCTCGGCAGCACGCCCGATTTCGGCGACTTTGCCCTGCGCGGGGTGCTCAACTACGTCGACGGCAAGAACCGCGACAGCGGCGACGACCTGTACGACGTCATGCCGCTGGATGTACGGCTGACGCTCACGCAGAGCCTCGGCCGCTGGAGCAACGCGCTCGAATCCGAATGGGTGGGCCGCAAGGACCAGGTCTCGGACCTGCGCAACGAGGTCGAAACCGCCGGCTATAACCTGCTGCACCTGCGCAGCGCCTATCAGTGGCGGCAGGTGCGCCTGGATGCCGGCATCGAGAACCTGCTCGACAAGCACTACGCGCTGCCGCTGGGCGGCACCTACCTGGGCCAGGGCCGGACCATGTCGATCAACGGCATTCCCTGGGGCACCGCCGTGGCCGGGCCGGGCCGCTCCTTCTACGTGGCCGTCAATTACAGCTTCTGATTATTGCGGGGGCGGGCACGGCAGAACCCCTGCCGTGCCCGCCCGCGCGTACTGCCAATTCGCCAGATCAGCGCAAGGCCAACCGCTCAGGACCGGAGCGCTTGCGGCGGCTGCGTGACCAGCGCCGCCCATTCGGCGTCATCGAACAGCCGCGAGCGGCTGTGAAAGCGCATCCCCTCGGGGCCTTCGAGCGAAAACATGCCGCCGCGACCGGGCACGGCATCGATGATGATCTGGGTGTGCTTCCAGTACTCGTACTGGGCCGCGCCGATGTAGAACGGCTGGCCGCCGATGTCCCCCAGGTACACGTCCTGCTCGCCCAGCAGCAGCTCACCGCGCGCATAGCACATGGGCGAGCTGCCGTCGCAGCAGCCACCGGACTGGTGGAACATCAGCGGCCCGTGCCGGGCCACCAGGCGCGCGATCAGCGCCAGCGCGGCCGCGGTGGCCACCACCCGCGGCGGGGCGGCTGCCGGCTCGGCCATCAGAAAAACCCGAGCGCCTGCTCGCTGTAGCTGACCAGCACGTTCTTGGTCTGCTGGTAGTGGCCCAGCATCATCTTGTGGCATTCGCGGCCGATGCCGGACTGCTTGTAGCCGCCAAACGCCGCGTGCGCCGGGTACAGGTGATAGGCGTTCACCCACACCCGGCCGGACTGGATGGCGCGCGCCATGCGGTGGCAGGTGTTCTGCTCGCGCGACCACACGGCCGCGCCCAGGCCGTACAGGGTGTCGTTGGCCAGCGCCAGGGCCTCGGCCTCGTCCTTGAAGGTGGCCACCGACACCACCGGGCCGAAGATTTCCTCCTGAAAGATGCGCATGCGGTTGTGGCCCTTGAACACGGTCGGCGCCATGTAATAGCCGCCGGCCAGGTCGCCCTCGTGCATGACGCGCGTGCCGCCGGTGAGCAGCTGGGCGCCTTCCTGCTTGCCGATGTCGATGTAGGAGAGGATTTTTTCGAGCTGCTCCTGCGAGGACTGCGCGCCGATCATGGTGTCGGTGTCGAGCGGATCGCCGCCGCGGATGGCCGCCACGCGCGGCAGGGCCCGTTCCATGAAGCGCTCGTAGAGCGATTCCTGGATCAGCGCCCGCGACGGGCAGGTGCACACCTCGCCCTGGTTGAGCGCGAACATGGCAAAGCCTTCCAGCGCCTTGTCGAAGTAGGCGTCGTCGCGGGCGCCGACGTCGTCGAAGAAGATGTTGGGCGACTTGCCGCCCAGCTCCAGCGTCACCGGGATCAGGTTGGCCGAGGCGTACTGCATGATCAACCGCCCGGTGGTGGTCTCGCCGGTGAAGGCGATCTTGGCGATGCGCGGGCTGGAGGCCAGCGGCTTGCCGGCCTCGACGCCAAAGCCGTTGACCACGTTGATGACGCCCGGCGGGATCAGGTCCTGCAGCAGCTCCATCAGCACCAGGATGGACGTTGGCGTCTGTTCGGCGGGCTTGAGCACCACGCAGTTGCCGGCGGCCAGCGCCGGAGCGAGCTTCCAGACCGCCATCAGCAGCGGGAAGTTCCAGGGAATGATCTGCCCGACCACGCCCAGCGGCTCGTGGAAGTGGTAGGCGACGGTGTCGGCGTCGATCTGCGACAGCGCGCCTTCCTGCGCCCGCAGCGCGCCGGCGAAGTAGCGCCAGTGGTCCACCGCCAGCGGCAGGTCGGCGCCCAGGCACTCGCGGATCGGCTTGCCGTTGCTGAAGGTCTCGGCCACCGCCAGCATTTCCAGGTTCTGCTCCATGCGATCGGCGATCCGCAGCAGCAGGCCGGCGCGCTCGGTTGGGGAGGTCCTGCCCCAAGCAGCCTTGGCGGCATGGGCGGCGTCGAGCGCGCGCTCCACGTCGTCCTTTTGCGAGCGGGGAATCTCGCAAAACGCCCGCCCGGTGATCGGGCTTATGTCCTCGAAATACTCGCCGCCGGCCGGTGGCAACCACTGGCCGCCGATGAAATTGCCGTAACGCGGCTTGAAGCTGACCTTGGCGCCCGGGGTGCCGGGGGCGGCGTAACGCATGGGGGTCTCCTCCTGCGGATGGGGGGTATGCTGCGCTCGCCATCTTAAACTGCCGTCACCGACCCCACCGGAGGCTTTATGCGACGCACGCTGACTGCCCTGCTGCTGCTGTTTCTGCCGGCACTGGCCAGCGCCGCCGAACCGCCCGCCGAAGGCGCCGCCGCGCCGGCTTTCAGCCTGCCGGATCAGGCCGGCAAGACACACGCGCTGGCCGACTATGCCGGGCGCTGGCTGGTGCTGTATTTCTATCCGAAGGACGACACGCCCGGCTGCACCACCGAGGCCTGCAACTTCCGCGACGACATCGTGCGCATTCGCAGGTTGGGCGCCGAGGTGGTCGGCGTGAGCGTGGATGACGTCGCCTCGCACGCGGACTTTGCCGCCAAGCACAAGCTACCGTTTACGCTGCTGGCAGACGAGGGCGGCAAGGTGGCCGAGTCCTACGGCGCGCTGCGTGACCTGATGGTGGTGAAGATGGCCAAGCGCCAGACCTACATCATCGACCCGCAGGGCCGCATCGCCCGCCGCTATCTGGAGGTCGACCCGCAGACCCACGCCGCTGAGGTAGTGGCCGACCTGGAGCGGCTTCAAAAGGCCGGCGACTGATCGCCATCCGCGCCGTGGCGGTTCGACAGGGCGCCAGTTAAGCTTTGCCGCAGGCCGCGCACCGGCCCCACCCCAACGACAAGCATTCGCCCGAGGAGACGACGATGCACGGCCTGATCATGAACTACCCGCTGACGCTGACATCGATCCTGCGCCGGGCCAGGGACCTGTTCGCCGATGGCCAGATCGCCACCCGCGAACCCGGCGGCGTGCATCGTTATACCTATGGCGAGTTCTATGACCGGGTGCTGCGCCTGATGGGAGCCCTGCGGGCCGCCGGCGTGAAGCCCGGCGACCGGGTGGGAACCTTCGCCTGGAACCGCTACCAGCACCTGGAGCTGTACTTCGCCGTGCCGTGCCTGGGCGCGGTGCTGCACACGCTCAACATCCGTCTGTCCACCGATCAGCTGACGTACATCATCAATCACGCCGACGACAGCATGATCTTCGTCGACGAATCGCTGGCCGAGCAGCTGGCGCCGGTGCAGGAGCACTGCAAGGGCGTGCGCCGGTTCGTGGTGATGCGCGAGGGCGGTGGCGAGCACTTCGGCCTGCGCGGCGAAACCGAGTACGAGGATTTTCTGGCCGGCGGACAGCCGCTGGCCGAGCTGCCGGAGCTCGACGAGAACACCGCCTGCGCCATCTGCTACACGTCGGGCACCACCGGCAATCCGAAAGGTGCGGTGTACAGCCACCGCGCCTTGTACCTGCACACCATGGCAATCGGCATGACCGACGTGATGGGTTTCTCGCAGCTGGACAGCGCGCTGGTGTTCGTGCCCATGTTCCACGTCAACGCCTGGGGGCTGCCGTTCGCGGGGGTGATGTTCGGCGGCAAGCTGGTGTTTCCCGGCCGCAACCCGCAGGCCGCCGACGTGGTGGATCTGATCCGCGGCGAAGAAGTGACCTTCGCCGCCGGCGTGCCCACCATCTGGATGCTGGTCGACCAGTACCTGCAGCAGCACGGCGGCGATCTGAAGCCGCTGCAGCGCGTGGCCTGTGGCGGTTCGGCGGTGCCAGCGGCGCTGATGCGCGCCTTCGACGAGCGCTACGGCGTGCCGATCGTGCAGCTGTGGGGCATGACCGAGCTGTCGCCGCTGGGCACCGTGTCGCGCCTGAAGCGCCGTATGCGCGACGCCAGTGCCGAGGAGCAATACGCGGCGCGCCTGAAGGCCGGTATCCCGGTGCCGGGCATCGAGATGCGCATCGAGGGTCCGGATGGCCAGATCCTGCCCCGCGACGGTCAAAGCGTCGGCGAGCTGGTGGTGCGCGGGCCGTGGGTGATCAGCAGCTATTTCAAGATGGAAGGCGCCGGCAAATCCTTCACCGAGGACGGCTGGTTTCGCACCGGCGACGTGGCGGCGCTGGACGCCGACGGCTACATGCGCATCGCCGACCGGGTCAAGGATTTGATCAAGTCCGGCGGCGAGTGGATTTCCAGCGTCGACATGGAAAACGCGCTCATGGCGCACCCGGCGGTGGCCGAGGCAGCGGTGGTGGGGCGTCCGGACCCGAAATGGGACGAGCGACCGGTGGCTTTCCTGGTGCCCCGGCCGGGCCGCGAGGCGGAGCTGACGCCGGCCGCCGTGCAGGAATTCCTGGGCGGCAACGGCGACTTCGCCAAGTGGCAGATTCCGTATGCCGAGGACATCCACCTGATCGACGCCATCCCGCGCACTTCGGTCGGCAAGTTCGACAAGAAGGTGCTGCGGCGCCAGTTCGATCAGGCCTGAGCGCCAGCAGTCCGGCCGGGCGCGCCGATGCGCGGCCACGGCCTCCCATTCCGAGTGTGGGAGACCCGCCCTCGGGCCGAATGCTTGATCGAAGATTCTGAAGATTCGCGGCGGGGCGGCGCTCCCACAAGGGCAGCGCCACCATGGATGCGGCTCAGGCCGGTGCCCGCCGGGCCTGGCAGACCGGACAGTCCGGATCCTGGCGCAGGCCGATGGCGCGCCACTCGCTGCGCCGGCCGTCGAAGATCAGCAGCCGCCCGGCGAGGCCGGTTTCCATGCCCAGCAGCACTTTGAGCGCCTCCAGTGCCTGCATGGCGCCGATCACGCCGACCACCGGCGGCAGCACGCCAACCCGCGCGCAGTGCTCGGCCTCGGCGCCGGCATCGCGGTACAGGCAGCGATAGCAGGGCGCATCCGGCCGGTCCAGGCGGAACACCGACACCTGGCCCTCGAAGCGGATGGCGGCGCCCGACACCAGCGGCTTGCGGGCCGCCGCGCAGGCGGCGTTGATGGCAAAGCGGGTATCGAAGTTGTCGGTGCAGTCCAGTACCAGATCCACGGCCGCCACCTGCGCGGCCAGCGTATCGGCGTCCATGCGGCCGGTAATCGGCGTGACGCGGATGGTCGGATTGAGCGCCAGCAGCGCGTCGCGGGCCGATTCGGCCTTGGGCCGGCCAACGTCCGCCGTGCGGTGCAGCACCTGCCGGTGCAGATTGGAGACGTCCACCTGGTCGTGATCGGCCACCACCAGTTCGCCCACCCCGGCACCGGCCAGGTACAGGGCAGCCGGCGAGCCCAAGCCGCCCAATCCGACGATCAGCACGCGCGCCTCCAGCAACCGCAGTTGGCCAGCGAAGTCCACCTCCGGCAGCACCAGCTGACGGGCGTAGCGGTGCAGTTCGTCGTCGTTCAGTTCGCGCATGGCAGGCGACCGAAGGTGACGCGCGGCCGACCGGCCAGGTCGGCGTGGGTGGCGATGGCGTCGAAGGCCCAGGCGGCCAGCAGCGCGCGCACCGCCGGGGCTTGATCGGCCCCGTGCTCCAGCAGCAGCCCGCCGCCGGGCGAAAGATGCGTCGCGCTGCCGGCGATGATCGCCGCCAGATCGGCCAGGCCAGCGTCGCCAGCGACCAGCGCCGCGCGCGGCTCGCAGCGCACGCCGTCGCCCTCCAGGCAGGCGTCGTGCGCGGCGATGTAGGGCGGATTGCTGACGATCAGGTCGAAGCGCTCACCGGCCAGCGGCGCGAACCAGTCGCCGTGCCGGAACTCCACGCTCGAACCCAGCCGCGCGGCATTGCCGGCGGCCACCGCCAGCGCAGCGGCGCTGCGGTCGGTGGCGACGATCTGCCAGTGCGGCCGCGCGCTGGCCAGCGCCAGCGCGATGGCACCGCTGCCGGTGCCAAGATCGGCCAGCCGGCCGCATTCGCCCATGCGCGCCAGTGCCAGCTCCACCAGCAGTTCGGTCTCGGGACGCGGCACCAGCACCTCCGGCGTGACGTCGAGCTCCAGCGACCAGAAGCCCTGCCGGCCGCGCAGATAGGCCATCGGCTCGCCGGCCAGGCGGCGCTGGAGCAGGGTCTCGAAACGGGCCAGCGCCGCAGCGTCCGGGCGCTGCTCACCATGGGCCAGCAGCCAGGTACGCGGCACGTCGAGTGCCAGCGCCAGTAGCAGGGCGCAATCGCCCGCCGCGGCGCTGTTGTCGGCGCAGCGCCGGCGCGCCGCGGCCAACACTGCCTGCACGGTCGGCCCGGCGTGTTCGGTTGCGGCAACGCCGCTCATGCGATCCCCAGGATCATCAGCTGCTCGGCCTCGTACTCGCGCCGCAGCGGTTCGATCAGGGCGTCCAGGTCGCCGGCCATCACCTGATCGATCTTGTACAGGGTCAGGTTGATGCGGTGGTCGGTGACGCGGCCCTGCGGGAAGTTGTAGGTGCGGATGCGCTCGGAGCGGTCGCCGGAACCGACCAGGCTGCGCCGGGTGGCGGCTTCCTGGGCATGCTGGCGCTGGCGTTCGGCCTCCAGCAGGCGGGATTTGAGCAGCGCCATGGCACGGGCGCGGTTCTTGTGCTGCGAGCGCTCGTCTTGGCACTCCACCACGGTGCCGGTCGGCAGGTGGGTGATTCGGATGGCCGAATCGGTCTTGTTGACGTGCTGGCCGCCGGCCCCGGAGGCGCGGAAGGTGTCCACCCGCAGGTCGGCGGGGTTGATCGGAATGTCGTCGACTTCGTCGACTTCAGGCAGGACGGCGACCGTGCAGGCCGAGGTATGGATGCGGCCCTGCGCCTCGGTGACCGGCACGCGCTGCACGCGGTGGCCGCCGGACTCGAACTTCAGGCGCGCGTACACGCCGCGGCCCTCGATGCGCACGATCACTTCCTTGTAGCCGCCGTGCTCGCCCTCGTGCGCGCTGACGATCTCGCACTGCCAGCCCTGCGCTTCCGCGTAGCGCAGGTACATGCGCAGCAAATCGCCGGCAAACAACGCCGCCTCGTCGCCGCCGGTGCCGGCGCGGATTTCCAAAAAGATGTTGCGACGGTCGTCCGGGTCGGCCGGCAACAACAGGTGTTGCAGTTCGGCTTCGATGTCGGCCAGGCGCTGCTGGAGCTCGGGCAGCTCCTGGCGGGCCAGTTCGCGCAGCTCCGCATCGTCGCCGGCTGCCAGGGTCTGCGCCTCTTCGAGCGCGGCCAGGGTGTCCAGGTAACGGCGGTACGCGTCGGTGGTCGGCGTCAGCTCGGCATGCTCGCGTGCCAGGGCGGCGTAGCGCTGGCCGTCGTCGGACAGGGCCGGGTCCGAGAGCAGCACGGTCAGCTCCTGGTTACGTTCGCTGGCCAGGCGCAGGCGGGTTTCGATGGACGGTTTCATTGAGTTTCGTCAAAGCCCAGCAGGCGGCGGGCGGCGTCCAGCAGGGCCGCGTCGCCCTGCTCGCCGGCGCGGCGAATCCGCACCGACGGGCCGTGGGCGAGTTTGTTGGTCAGGTCGTGCGCCAGGCGCTGGATCACCTGCTCCGGCGGGCGGCCGCGGCGCAGGTCGGCCAGCGCGCGCTCGGTTTCAAGATCGCGCGTGCGCAGCATGCCGCCGCGCAGCGCCCGCACCAGCGGCACCGCCTGCTGGGCGTTGCACCATTCCATGAAAGCGTCGACCTGGCTGTCGACGATGCGCTCGGCCTCGCCGACCGCCGCCTGGCGCGACTGCAGGCCCTCCTGCACCACGCCGCGCAGGTCGTCCACGGTGTACAGGTACACGTCGCGCAGGCTGGACACCTCGGCCTCGATGTCGCGCGGCACGGCCAGATCCACCAGGAACATCGGCCTGCGACGTCGGGCCTTGAGCGCACTCTCCACCGTGCCCTTGCCCAGGATCGGCAGCTCGCTGTTGGTGGACGACAGCACGATGTCGGCCCGCTCCAGCAGCGACGGCACGGCGGTCAGCGGCACCGCTTGCGCGCCGTAGGGCGCGGCCAGTTGCTGGGCGCGGGCCAGAGTGCGATTGGCGATCGTGATTCGCTTCACGCCCTGGCCGTGCAGGTGGCGCAGGGTCAGTTCGGCGGTGTCGCCGGCCCCGATGATCAGCGCCGAATGCTGGGCAAGATCGCCGAAAATCTGCCGCGCCAGCGTCACCGCCGCAAAGGCGACCGACACCGGATTGGCGCCGATTGCGGTGTCGGTGCGGATGCGCTTGGCGACCGCAAACGCCTGCTGGTAGGCGCGGCCCAGCCACTTGCCGACGCCGCCCACGCGACGGGCAAGATCATAGGACTCCTTCAGCTGGCCCAGGATCTGTGGTTCGCCGACCACCAGCGAGTCCAGGCCGCCGGCCAGGCGAAACATGTGCCGCGCCGCCAGCGGACCGCGAAAGATGGCCAAGTACGGATCGATCGGTTGCTGCAGGCCGGCGCACACGGTACGAAACCAGTCCAGCGCGCCGGTCGAGTCCGCCGATCCGACCGCCGCCACCAGCTCGGTGCGGTTGCAGGTCGACAGCAGGCTCGCTTCGGCCACGTCCGGCTGCAACAGCAAGGAGCGCAGTAGCGCCTCCATGCGCTCGGGCAGGATGGCCACCCGCTCGCGCACGTCCAGCGGCGCGGTGTGGTGGTTGATGCCCAGGGCGAGTAACTGCATGTCGAGGTGACGGCGGGTCAGGTAGCTCGGCCGTACGCCGGGCGCATAATAGTCAGCGAACACGCACCCGCCCGTCGCTTGCGGGCTACTGGAACCGACGCCCTGCCCACTGGGTCTTAAGCGGCATGCGCAAACAATTGCTTACCCTGGTCGCCGGCTCGATGCTGCTGGGCTGTGCCAGCCCACCGCCTGCATCGCCGCCGGCCGCCATCGCGACCCTGCGCGACACCCGCCGCGACGAGGCGGTGCTCGCGCTGCTGCTGGCCGACATGGCCGCGCAGCACGGCGACTACGCCCAGGCGGCGGCCAAGTATACCGCCGTGGCCGAACAGGCCCGCGATGCCGAGCTTGCCCGGCGCGCCGTACAGGCCGCGCTGTACGGTCAGGACGTGCCGGCCGCGATTGCCGCTGCGCAAGCCTGGCAGCGCATCGAGCCGCAAAGCGTCGACGCGGCGCAGCTGTTGACCGGCCTTGAACTGCAACGCGGCAACGCCGAGGCTGCGCGCACGCACCTGCGCAGCTTGCTGGCACTCAAGAATTTCAGCAGCCGCCAGGACTACCTGAATCTGGTGCGCTTGCTGAACCAGAACGTCCCACCCGAAACGCTGCTGGGCGTGCTCGACGCGCTGCTCGAAAGTCGCCCGGATGATCCGGAAGCCCTGTTTGCCTACAGCCTTGCCGCCACGGGTCTGGGGCAGGCGCAGCGTGCCGACAAGCCGTCCGCCCGGCTGCTGGAATTGCAGCCCGGCGTCGACGAAGCGCTGCTGCTGCGGGCGCAGGTCCTGCTGCAGACCGGCCAGTCGCAGGCCGCAAGCGAATTGCTGCGCGGCTTCCTGAAGGCCCATCCCCGGCACGCACAGGCGCGCCTGACACTGGCCCGGGTACTGCTGGAAGAGAAGGATTACGCCGGCGCCCGGGATGCCTTCGAGACAGTACTGAAACAGGACCCCGCCAACGGCGATGCGCGCCTGGCGGCAGCCTTGCTGGCCGGACAGCTCGGCGACCGACGCACGGCGCGGGCACAGCTGCTGAAACTGGCCGGCGACGAGAAACGCGCCGACCAGGCGAATTTCTATCTTGGCAAACTCGCCGAAGACGCTGGCAATCCGGCGCAGGCGATCGACCACTACGCCCGGGTCAAGGCCGGCGAACACTATCTCGATGCGCTGCTGCGACGGGCAAACCTGCTGGCGCAGCAGGGCGATCTGGACGCCGGCGTGGCGCTGCTGGCGGCAGCGGCTTCAGAGTCCGAGGACAACCGGACGCGGTTGTTGCTGGCGCAGTCCGACCTGTTGCTGCAAGGCAACCGCGCGCTCCAGGCCGAGGCACTGATCAACGAGGCGCTGGCGCAGGAGCCCGACAGCATGGACCTGCTGTTCGCCCGCTCGATGGTGCTCGAAAAGCTCAACCGCACCGCCGAGATGGAGCAGGATCTGCGCCGTATTCTGGAAATCGACCCCAAGAACGCCAACGCGCTGAACGCCTGGGGCTACACGCTGGCCGATCGCGGCGAGCGCCTGGACGAGGCGCACACACTGATCAGCCGCGCACTGGAGCAATCACCCGACAACCCCTACATCCTGGACAGTCTGGGCTGGGTGCTGTTCCGCAAGGGCGACCTGGTCGGCGCGGAGAGCTACCTGCGACGGGCACTCAGCCTGCTGCCGGATGCCGAGGTCTACGCCCACCTGGCCGAGGTGCTGCACGCACAGGGACGCACCGACGAGGCCCGCAAAGTTCTGGCCGAGGGCCTGGACAAGTCGCCGAAGGACGCCCGCCTGCTGGGCGTGCAGAGCAAACTCGACCCGTGACCCTGCCGCCGATGATGCGCCTGGCGGCCCTGGTGCTGGTGGCCGCCCTGTCGGCCTGCGCCGCGCGCGGACCGGTGCCACCCACCCTGCCGGCCACGTCGTGGGCCGACCGTCTGGCGGCGCTCGACCAGATCGGCGACTGGGGCCTACAGGGGCGCCTGGCGCTCAAAGGTGCTGGCGAGTCGGCCAGCGGCAGCGTTGCCTGGTGGCAACGCAGCGACGGCTTCGACCTGCGCCTGCACGGGGCCTTCGGTCGCGGCGCCATGCGGCTGACGGAAAACACCGCCGGTGCGCGCCTTGAGCGCGCCGACCAGCCGCCAGTCGAAGCCTCGAGCGCCGCCATACTGCTGGCCGATGCCCTGCCCGAGACGCCGTTACCGCTGGCCAGCCTGCGCTACTGGGTGCTGGGTCGGCCGGCCCCCGGCGCGGTCGATGCGCAGCAGCTCGATGCCGACAACCGCCTGGTGATGCTGCGTCAGAACGGTTGGGAAATTCGTTACCTCGAATACCAGCCCGTGCCGCCGTGGGTGCTGCCGAGCAAGCTGCAGGCGCGCCAGGGCGAGGTCGAACTGCGCCTCGCCATCAAGCGCTGGACACCCGGGGAACATGCCCCCTGAAAGCCGGCGCACCTGGCCGGCACCGGCCAAGATCAACCTGTTCCTGCACATCGTAGGCCGGCGTGCGGACGGTTATCACCTGCTGCAGACGGTGTTCCAGTTCGTCGACTTGTGCGATGAACTGCGCTTTCGCCCCCGCGACGATGACCAGATCCGCATGCTAAAGCCCCTGCCGGGCGTGCCGCCGCAGCAGGATCTGTGCGTGCGGGCGGCACAGGCGCTGCGTGCGCACACTGGCTGCCGGCTGGGCGTGGACATCGAACTGAGCAAACGCATTCCGATGGGCGGCGGGCTCGGCGGCGGCAGCTCCGATGCCGCCACCACGCTGCTGGCGCTCAATCGGCTGTGGCGACTCGATCTGCCGCGCGACGAACTGGCCGCGATCGGGCTTGCGCTGGGCGCCGACGTGCCGGTATTCGTCGGCGGGCGGGCGGCCTGGGCGGAAGGTGTCGGCGAACGGCTCACGCCGATCGAGCTTGACGAGCCCTGGTACCTGATCGTCGATCCTGGCGTGGCAGTCGCCACGACGGGCGTGTTCGGGCATCCGAAATTGACACGCGATACCCCGCCAATCACAATTTCGCAGTTCCGCAGCGGACCCACCGGCAACGACTGCCTGGCCGTGGTCAGCGCGCTGTATCCGCAGATCGACGCGGCATACCGATGGCTGGCCCGGTTTGGCCAGGCGCATCTTTCCGGCACCGGAGGGTGCCTGTTTGTGCGTTTCGACGCCCGGCAGGCGGCCGATGCCGCCAGGGCGCAGCTTCCGGCGCCCTGGCGCGGCTGGGTGGCGCGCGGCCTGAATCGCCATCCGTTGCTGCCCGATCCAACCCCGGGCAGGTAGTCACCAGTTTCTGCTGGGGTGTCGCCAAGCGGTAAGGCACGGGATTTTGATTCCCGCATACCCAGGTTCGAATCCTGGCACCCCAGCCATTTTTCTCGCGCCGCGTGCGCATTCCAGACCCAGGCGAGGAGCCCATGGCCTACGGCGGCATGATGGTGTTTTCGGGCTCGGCCTGCCCGAAGCTGGCGGCGTCCATTGCGCAGTATCTCGACCAGCCGCTGGGCAAGGTCGTGGTGGATCGCTTCAGCGACGGCGAGGCGCAGATCGAAGTGATCGACAACGTGCGCGGTAAGGACGTGTTCATCGTCCAGTCCACCGGCGCGCCCACCGATCAGAACCTGATGGAGCTGCTGATCATGGTGGACGCCATGCGCCGGGCGTCGGCGTCGCGCATCACGGCCGTCATGCCGTACATGGGCTACTCGCGCCAGGACCGGCGCATGCTGGGCGCGCGGGTGCCGATTTCGGCCAAGGTAGTGGCCAAGATGATCGCTGCCGCCGGTACCGACCGCGTGCTGACGGTCGACCTGCACGCCGACCAGATCCAGGGCTTCTACGACATCGCCATCGACAACGTGTACGCGTCGCCGGTGCTGCTGGGCGATATCTGGCGCCATCGCTACGATGACCTGATGGTCGTGTCACCGGACGTCGGCGGCGTGGTGCGCGCGCGGGCCCTGGCAAAACATCTGGACGACGCGGACCTGGCCATCATCGACAAGCGCCGACCGCGCGCCAACCAGTCGCAAGTGATGAACATCATCGGCGATGTGACCGGGCGCACCTGCATCATGATCGACGACCTGGTCGACACCGCCGGCACGCTGTGCAAGGCCGCCGACGCCCTGAAACAGAACGGCGCGGTGCGCGTGGTCGCGTACGTCACGCACCCGGTACTGTCCGGCAAGGCGGTCGAGAACATCATGAACAGCAGTCTGGACGAGCTGGTGGTGACCGACACCCTGCCGCTGCGGGCCGCCGCCGCGGCTTGCCCGCGCATCCGTCAGCTGAGCATTTCCGAACTGCTGGCCGAGACCATGCGCCGTATCAGTGACGAGGATTCGGTCAGTACCCTTCTGATGGGATAAGGTCGCTGGCGAAAGGCCAGATGGCGAACCTGTAGTACCATTTCGCGTTCCGTTTTTTCCACGCAGCGTGGCCGGCCCGACCGGCGACGGGGCCACCCGCGACGCTCGCGTTTTACCGTTTTCCGGAGTTTCGGCCATGGATAACCAGTTTCAGATCACCGCCGAGCCGCGCAGTGACCTTGGCACCGCCTTCGCGCGTCGCCTGCGCCACGCCGGCCGAGTGCCGGCCGTCATCTATGGCGCCGGCCAGCCGAACACCGACATCACGCTCGACCACAACGACATCATCCATCACCTGGAACGGGAAGCCTTCCATTCCCACGTGCTGAACGTCGACGTGGGCGGGCGCAGCGAGCAGGTGGTGCTGCGCGACGTGCAGATGCACCCCTACAAGCGCCTGGTGATGCACCTGGATTTTCTGCGCGTGAGCGCCGACCGCAAGCTGCGCATCACCGTACCGGTGCACTTCATCGGCGAAGACACCTCGATCGGCGTCAAGCAGCACGGCGGGGTGGTCTCGCACCTGCTGCCGGAAATCGAAATCGAATGCCTGACCAAGGACCTGCCGGAGTTCATCGCTGTCGACATCAGCAACATGGATATCGACCAGTCCCTGCACTTGTCCGACCTGGTCCTGCCGCCTGGCGTCAGCATCCCGGCGCTGGCCCTGGGCCATGACCACGACCTGCCGGTAGTGGCCATGCATGCCCCGCGCAAGGCCGAGCCGGAAGCCGGCGAAGAAACCGCCGGCTGATCAGGCCCCGACCGGGGCTGCGGCATGATCGAACTGATCGTCGGCCTTGGCAATCCGGGCCCGCGTTATGCCGACACCCGGCACAACGCGGGCTTTGCTTTTGTGGAGCGACTGGCGACTGGCGAGCGGCTGTCCTTCAAGTCCGAAAGCCGCTTTCACGGCGAAGTGGCCACCTGGCACCGGCCGCACGGCGACGTGCGGCTGCTGAAACCCCTCACCTTCATGAACGACAGCGGCCGCGCGGTGCAGGCGCTGGCCGCCTACTACCGGATTGCGCCGGAACATATCCTGGTGGCGCATGACGAACTGGACCTGCCGCCCGGCGACATCCGCCTCAAGGCCGGCGGCGGCCATGGCGGGCACAACGGCCTGCGCAGCACCATCGGCGCACTGAACTCGCCGGCCTTTCTGCGCCTGCGCATCGGGATCGGCCACCCCGGTGCCGCACCGCTGGTCACGCCCTACGTGCTTGGCGCGCCGCCGGCCGACCAGGCACGGCTGATCGAGGGCGCCATCGACAGCGCGCTCGCCCTGCTGCCGCGCCTGCTGGCCGGCGAAACCGCGCCGGTCATGCAATTGCTCAATACCCGTCCGCCGCGCGCGGACGCCCGCTAGCGCGGCGTCGCTCAGGCCACGTTCACTTCAGTTTGCAGGAATCGCCCCATGGGTTTTCGCTGTGGCATCGTCGGTCTGCCCAACGTCGGCAAATCGACCCTCTTCAACGCCCTTACGCAGGCCGGTATCGCGGCCGAGAACTACCCGTTCTGCACCATCGACCCGCACGTGGGCATCGTCGCCATGCCGGACCCGCGCCTGGATCGGCTGGCCGCCATCGTCAAGCCGCAAAAAATCGTGCCGACCAGCATGACCTTCGTCGACATCGCGGGTCTTGTGGCCGGCGCGTCCAAGGGCGAGGGCCTGGGCAACCAGTTCCTGGCCAACATCCGCGAAACCGAGGCCATCGCCCACGTGGTGCGCTGTTTCGAGAACGATGACGTGGTGCACGTGGCCGGCGGCGTCGATCCGCTGCGCGACATCGAGGTCATCGACACAGAGCTGGCCCTGGCCGACCTTGAAACCGTCGAGCGCGCCCTGCAGCGGGTCGGCAAGCGCACCAAGACCGGCGACAAGGCCGCGCTGGCCGAACAGGCGCTGCTGGAACGGGCACGCGCCTGCCTGGATGCGGCAAAACCGGTACGCAGCCTGCGTCTATCCGCGGACGAATCCGCGCCGCTGGACGAGTTGCACCTGCTCACCGCAAAGCCGGTGGTCTATATCGCCAACGTGGCCGAAGACGGCTTCACCGACAATCCGCTGCTGGACGCCGTGCAGCGCCACGCAGCGGCAGAGGGCGCGGAAGTGGTGGCCGTCAGTGCCGCCATCGAAGCCGAACTGGCGCAGCTGGACCCCGCCGCGCGCGACGATTTTCTGGCCGATCTTGGCCTGGAGGAACCGGGTCTGGACCGCGTCATCCGCGCCGGCTACCGGCTGCTCGGCCTGCAAACCTACTTCACCGCCGGCGTGAAGGAAGTGCGCGCCTGGACCGTCCGGCAGGGCGCTACCGCCCCGCAGGCGGCGGCCGTCATCCACACCGACTTCGAGCGCGGCTTCATCCGCGCCGAGGTCATCGCCTATGACGATTTCATCGCCTACAAGGGCGAAGCCGGCGCCAAGGAAGCCGGCAAATGGCGCCTGGAAGGCAAGGATTACGTGGTCCAGGACGGGGACGTGATCCATTTTCGCTTCAACGTCTGACGCTTTTTTCGGATCCCCGGAACGTTCGGTAGCGCTTGATGGACTGAGTGGTCGTTTTTTATGGCTTGAAAAAATTCGGTCTGCTGAGCGTTCCTGTTCTTCATCAAGGCCTGAAAAATTCGGGGGTAGCGACGACATTGCCAACCTGGCTTTCTCCTGCCCTTGGTGGCGCAACATGGCGTAGAACCGTTCGCGGCGCAATGCATCCCGGTGGAGGAAACCCTGCTGACCGTGGATAACTACAAGGCGTTCTTGCAGGAGCGCCGCACACGCATCGCGGCGGCACTCAATGCCTTCCTTGGTGCGGCTGCTTGAGCGGAAAGTGGCCGCTCGTCGCGACCATGCGACGACCGATCGGGTAGCCGAGAATCTGACCGACCATGCCCAATCCCCGCTCGCTGGTTTACGCGCTTTACTCCCACTGGGACATCGTAGAAGCCCTGGTTCGGCTGTCGCGCGAGTTTGCCGTCCTCACCGGTGAGCAGGTGCTCAGCACCATTGCCAGGGTGTCTCCCGAGCTGGGTGCCGAGGCGCAGGGCGCGGCACTGCGCGCGCTGGTCAACGCGGACATCCTGCAAACCTTGCCGCGCAGCAGCGATCTGCAGCTCAACGCGTATGTGCTGGAGTTCGTGCGTGGTCTCACCCGCGAGCACGAACTGGGCCTGGCCGCCGTGCTGCAGGCGCGCATCACCGCCATCCGTGAGGCCACCGAGACACTCAACGACGGGATGGCGGGCGCGGACATGGATCGCATGCGCGGGGCCGCCAACAGGCTGGCGGAGCTGTTCCGCCAGATCAGCCTGCAGCTCGACCAGGACCGGCATGCCCTGTTCGAGCTGGCAGAAAACGCCAAAAGCGCGGACGGCAGCATGCCGATCACCCAGCGCTACCACCGCGTACTGGAAGCCTACGATGAGTATGTGGAGCCGATGAACCAGATGATGGACACCGGCCCGCAGAGCAGCTTCTATCGGTATCTGGAGGATGCCGAGCGCGCGCTCGACTTGGGCCTGGAGCAACTGTCGGTGCAAGGCGCGCTCTACTCCCATCGCCTGCAGTTGCGCCAGGTGGCGCACCAGGCCAAGGAGTTGCGGCGCTTTGGCCGACTGGTCGCGCAACAGTGCGCCGACACGCTGCTGCCCTTGCGCGAAGAACTGCGCCTGCACAACGCGCTGACCAGCGCGATCAGCCTGCTGCTGGGGCAGGTGCGCAAACGCGGCCTGCGCCGTGCCCTGTCGCGCCCCACGGAAAAAACGATGCTGCCGCTGTGGCGCAATGAGCGTCGCTTCAAGCTGCAGCTGGGGGATGAAGTGCGGGCCGTCATGGCCGCCGCGCGCCAATACCAGCCGCAGGCGGTGGCTTTCCCGCTGGACGAACCCGGCGACGCCTTGCAGTTGCTGGAGCACGTTGATGAAGCGGGCATTCGCGAGCACCTGGCACGCAGCCTGCCGGTAGAGAGCCTGCTCGATTGGCTGCACAGCCATTACGCTCACCTGCAGGATGCGACCTTGCTGCGTCTTTTCCATGACCTGCAGCACGAACCCATCTGGCACATCGAAGCGGCGGATCAGGTTGAAACAACAACGCTACAGACCATCCGCGTCCTGCATCACCCGCACCGCGTGAGTGTCCCGGAATGACGACACCTTCTCCTTTGGCAGTCACGCTCGCGCAGATGCCGGCCTTGGCCGAGCTGTTCCGGCTGTTTCTTTCCGGCAAGCACCTCAACCGCGTCGCCGAGCCGGCGCTCTGGGCCGAACTGGAGCAACGGGAGGCGGACTATGTCGCCCTGTTTGCCGCCCTGGATTTCGATCTGCGCCTCGACGCCCGGGGCTTTGCCTGGTTCCACAGCGGGGACGCCAGCAGCAACATTGGCAAGATCAGCCGTCAGTTGGCCCTGCTGTTCATGGTGATCTTCGATGCCCAGGCCAATGCCGGCAAAGCCTTGCAACGCTTTACCGATTGGCTGATCGACAGCACCTGGCTGATCGATGTCTACAAGCAGCAGCAAGACCTGCTCGATGCCGAGGGCCTCAATCCTGACGCACTGGTGGATCTCCTGGACCGCGCCTGCTCACTGGGCTTTGCCGTGCGCGAGCCGGTGGGCTGGCGACTGTTGCCCGCCGTGTGCCGCTATCTCGACCATTTCGAGGACTTGGCCATGGCCGCCAAGGGCGAGGGCGAAGAAGTGGACGCGCCTGCCGAGGACGATATGGCCTTGGATGCGCCGGATGACGAGGAGAATGGCTGATGCAGTACGGCTTCCAACGCCTGGTCTTGCTGGGCAGTGCCGGCTACTCGCGCGCCGAGCTGCCGCTCGATGGCGCGGTCTCTCTGGTGGCGCCCAACAACACCGGCAAGACCAGCCTGATCAATGCCCTGCAGTTTCTGCTGATCATCGACCGCCGCCGCATGGATTTTGGCGCGCACGATGTGGACAAGAGCCGGCGCTTCTATTTTCCGAACAACAGCGCCTATGTGTTGCTGGAGGTGTCGCTGCCGGAATCCGGCACCGTGGTGTTGGGCTGCGTGGGCAAGGGGGTGAGCTTCGACTACGAGTATTTCGCCTACGCAGGCCAGCTCAGGGTCGAGGAATTTTGCCTGCCGGATGGCACGCTGGTGGCGCAGCCTCAGTTGGCCCCCCACCTGGCCAGCCATGGACGCCGGGTGTTCAGCTACAGCAGTAGCGAATTCTCAGACATGGTGTATGGCGGCCGTAGCCGCAAGCTGAGCAGCCAGCAGGATTTCTGCGTGTTCCGCCTGGAGCACGCCAATGACGCCAGCGTGTTTCAGCGCGTGCTCACCCGCACGCTGCGGCTGGACAAACTGCGTTCCAGCGAAGTGAAGGACTATCTGCTGCAGATCTTCCGTCGCGACCTGCCCGACGCCAGCATCGATTTCAAGGCCGAATGGGACAAGGCCTTCGCCGACCTCAACGCCGAGCGCAGCCAGTATCTGGCCGCCGTTCGCCTGCAAGCCAGTCTCGGCGAACTGGAGCAAAAGCAGGACGCCCGCCTGGTATTGCGCGGCAAGCTGCTTTGTTGGCGCCCCATGATCGACGTGGCGTTGGGCCAGTGGCAGCAGCATTACGAAGCCAGCCAGCAATCCCTTCAGAACGAATTGGCGCAATGTGATGTCGAGCTGCAGCGCTTGCGCGAGCAGGACATTCAATCGGCCCGCGAGCAAAACCAATGCGAGCAGGAACAAGCGCAACTCCGCCAGCAAAGCGAACAGTTGCGCGAGCTGCAGCAGCGTTTTTCCCTGATTGCCGAGCGCTCCGTGCTGGAAGCGCGCCGCCGCGAACTGCAGGAAGAACGGGATGCGCTGGTCGTCCGTATCGGCCAGGCACAGAGCCGTGCGCCAGCGGCCATCGAGCGTGAACTGGCCCGAATCGAGCAAGAGCTGGCGCAGATCGCTCAAGAGATGCGCACCCAAGGACAGAATCTGTACCAGCAATTGGCCAACCTCCTGCCGGCAGCGCAACTGACCGCGCTGAACAAAGTGTTGGCCAAGCCAGTTCTGACCCTGGGTGCAGAGGATTTCCGGCTCGATAGCCATGCCCTGGCTGCGGCCCTGGCCGATGCGGATGCGGGGCGTCTCGAGCTGCCCGGCCTCCAGCTGCATCTGGAAGCCCTGCCGCTGCAACATCAGCAGCGAACCTTGGAGGAGCTGGGCGAATTGCAGCAGGAGTTGCAGCAACAACAGGCTCAACTCAAGGAGCAACTGAGCACTGCTTTGGCGCTGGAAAAGGTCAAACAACAGCGCCAGTCGTTGGAGCAGGAACTGGCGCAACTGGATGATGAGTTGCGTGACTACACGCATATGCAGACCCTGCAGCACAGCGATGCCGAGCGGCAGGGCCGACTGGCAGCCCTCGCGCAAAAGCTCGCCGAACTGACCGCCAGCCTGGCCCAGTCAGGCGAGCGGCACCGGGCACTGGACCAGCAGCGCCAACAGCGGCAGCAGGACTTGGCAGCCTTGCAGCAGCAACACCGACAGATCGAGCAACGCCGTAACCAGCGACTCGATCACGAAGGCCCCTTTACCTGGCTGGCCGACCTGCCGCATCGCCCCTGGCTGGCACAGCCTCAGTTTGCACTGGAACAACTGGCCGAGCGCTTGCAGACCTATCTGGCCGACTGCCGCCAATTGCTGGAGCTGGATGAGCAGATTCGCCATCTGCTGGGCGAAATCCACACCGGCGGGCTCACCAAATATCAGTTTGTCGGCGATGCGGAAAGCGAGATCGAACGTCTCGTTGAATTCGCCCATCACCTGCCGCAGGAAGCCGAGGCGCTGGAAAAGAAAGCGCGTTCGGCAGTGGTCAATGTCGCACTCTGTTTACGCGAATTACGCGATGGGCTGCTGTCCTTCAAGCGCCGGATGCGCGAGTTCAACCGCAAGATCAGCGGTCGCCAGCTTTCCGACCTGGCCGTGTTCAAGATCGAACCCGAGGACGAAACCGCGCTGCTCGAAGCCATCGAGCTACTGATCAACACGGCGGCAACCGTGGACAGCGGCCAGACCTTTGAGTTGTTCAACCAGCAAAGCGTGCTCGACGATGACCAGCTCGATCGTGCCAAGACCCTGCTGATCAACGAGGGCAACGCACGCCACGGTCTGCGTGTGGCCGACCTGTTTCGCCTGCGCTTTTGGGTCGGCAAGGCGGATCGCGAGCCGGAAGCCTTCGACGACCTCGACAGCGCCGCCTCCAATGGCACCGTGCTCATGGCCAAGCTGGTGACGGGGCTGGCAATGCTGCACCTGATGCAGGACCAGCGCCGTCCCATCCAGGGCGTCTGCTACCTGGACGAAGCGTTGGCATTGGACGCACGGAACCAGCGCAGCCTGATCGACACGGCGGCGGAATTCGGCTTTTCGCTGATTTTTGCTTCCCCTGCGCCGCTGACCACCGTGCGCTATTGCGTCCCCATTCACCACCGCCATGGCAGCAGCCAGATCAGCCGCTTCAGTTGGCAGATCATCGAGCCCGTGGAAGCCTGATCATGGATCGCATCCTGCGAACGGCATTGCTCAGGTTGCATGGCAAGGATGCCCTGCCGGCCAGCCAGTTCACAGCCGCCCAGCGCACTGCGCTGGATAGTTTTGCACGGCAAACCGGGGCAGTGAGCTGCCAGCGTCAGGGGCGCGGGGATGTCTATCGGGTCAGCGATCCACGCTTATTCGATATGCATCTGGCCGCACTTTCCCCTCAGGCGGCTATCCTTTTAGCCGAGAATCTCCCGCTGCGTGCACAGCACATTGCCCATGCGCGGGACAGCAAGGCGCGCAATCATCAGCACAGCGACTACTACCCGACGCTCAAGGCGGTCGGCGACAAGGTGCTTTGGCGGAATGCAGAGCACGGCGTCGAGTTGCCGCTGGGGCAGCTCACGCGCGACTTCGGGGCGGCAAGCCTGCGCATCGAAGCCAGTGACGCCTGGTTTAGCGAGCAGCCTCTCTGGCTGGTGGAAAACCAGGCACTGTTTGAGCGCACGGACTGGCTGCCTGCCGACACGTCAGTTACTCTGCTTTATTACGGTGGGCAGCTCGACGGCCGGCTCCTTGCCTGGCTGGCCCGACGCCCGCGCGCCAGCCGTGTCATGCTTTTCCCGGACTATGATGGCGTGGGTTTGGCCAACTTCGCTCGACTTTATGCCCTGCTTGGCGACGCCTGCGCATTCTGGTTGATGCCGGGTTGGAGTAGCAAACTGGCACGCTATGGCAGCCAGCAGCTATGGCGGAATACGTTTCGGGAATTCACCGGCGCGGTCACGCAACTGCCTGACTACCTGGACCCTTTGACCAGGCAAATGCGGCAGTCCGGCCTCGCGCTCGAACAGGAAGCGGTCTGGCTGCCCTCCCCGTAGGCTTTTCTCAAGCAAGGTGGCAATTTCACTTGGTGCCATCCCTGCCCCAAGGCTCTTGCCTACGCTACCTCTGGCCGCAGCCAGCCTTGCGGTGACGCGACATTGCTCGCAACGGCCTCGCTCAAGCGGAACATCAGCCCTTCAAGCAGCTGCCCACCACCCACTTCAGCGGCGCCTAGTTCGGCCTGTCCCAGCAGCGTATTGCGCGCTGACTCCAGTGAGCTGGTCGGCACTCTATCGGCTGCCTGATCGACACCAGGCTCGACCTCCAAGCGGATCAGCGCATCGACCGCCAGGAGAAAGCGCGTCTTGATGAGACCCAGTTGATCATCACACAACAGCTACACCGGAGTAAGCGTCCGGTCAGCGCCGTCTTGGCACGACTGACCTGAGCAGCAAGCATGTTCGCCGCGGACACAGTATAGGTGTCCGCTTATCGACAGGCGGACACCTATGACAAACGAGACTTCAGAAGCCTCTCCGGCGCGGCAGGAGCGCCGCCGGTACGATGCCACATTCAAGCGCGCGATCGTCGAGCGGACCTTGGCTCCGGGCGCATCGTTGGCGCGGATTGCCCGCGAGCACGGCATCAATGCCAATCAATTGTTCAAGTGGCGCCGTCAGTTTCTGCTCGGCAAGCCTGTGGCGCTGGCGCCGAGGGAGCCGGCACCGCCAGCTATCTCACTGCTGCCGGTGACGATCGCCACCGAAGAGCCGGCGCCCGTCGCTTCGACCTCGCTCGCGGCACCGTCGGAGTCGGGACGGATCGAGATCATGCTTGCCGGTGGCACTGTCCGGATCCAGGCGCGGTCGATACGACGATGCTGCAGCGGGTCTTGTCGAGCCTGCGCCGATGATCGGCTTGCCCTCGGGCACCCGGGTCTGGCTCGCAGCCAGCGTGACCGATCTGCGGCGCGGCTTCGATGGGCTGGCCGCCTTGCTGCAGACAAAGCTCGAAGCCGATCCGTTCGCCGGACACCTGTTCGTGTTCCGCGGCCGCCGCGGCGACCTGATCAAGATCCTATGGTGGGATGGCCAGGGGATGTGCCTGTTCAGCAAGCGCCTTGAGCGTGGTCGGTTCGTGTGGCCGAGTGCGCAGGATGGCCGCGTGGCGCCGACCCCTGCACAGCTCTCGATGCTGCCGAAGTCATTGACTGGCGCATCCCGCAGCGCACCTGGCAGCCGCAGTCAGCGGCCTGATTTTTATCGCGTAAAAGCACTGGTATAAATGGCTCGGATGGGTACAACTTTGCCCATGCGCGATACGGCACTCCCCGATGATCCACGGGCGCTCAAGGCACTGATCGGTGACTTGGTCGGACAGCTCGACGCCAAGCATCAAGCCATCACCTCATTGGAGCATCGGATCGCGGACCTGCGGTTGCAGATCGCGGTGCTGCGCCGCGCCCGCTTTGGCCGTCGCTCGGAGCAACTCGATCAGCAGCTCTCGCAGCTCGAGCTGATGCTCGAGGATATGCAGAGCACCCATGCCGACGTCGTAGCCGACAAACCACCCAGACCTGCAGCGCAGCGACCGGTGCGCAAGCCGCTGCCGGATCACCTGCCGCGCGAGACGCAGACGCTCGACCCAGAGACAGATGCCTGTCCGGCCTGCGGCGGCCGCCTTAAAGCGTTGGGTGAGGATGTCAGCGAGACCCTCGAGCATGTCCCGGCCTCGTTCACGGTGATCCGCATCGTCCGGCCCAAGTGTGCCTGTGCCGCCTGCGACACCCTCGTGCAAGCACCGGCTGCGAGCCGGCCGATCGCGCGTGGCCTGGCCGGACCGGGACATGCTGGCGCATGTGCTGGTCGCAAAGTACGCCGACCACCTGCCGCTGTACCGGCAGAGCGCGATCTATGCGCGGGCAGGAATCGCGCTGCCGCGCTCGACGCTGGCCGAGTGGGTCGGCGAGGCGCATCACTGCTGCGCCCGCTGGTCGCGGCGCTGCGCCGTTACGTGCTCGACACCGCCAAGCTGCACGGCGACGATACACCGTCCCGGGACTGGCACCGGGCAAGGGCAGGACCGCCACCGGACT